>JAHDEB010000246.1:5959-8431 GCA_020629055.1 Chloroflexota bacterium | reverse complement strand
AGATATGCCATCAAATCGCCTAGCCCCCTACCCAACGATTGCCAAGATGCGTTCCGCCTCATCTAATGCAACCCTGTAACACCACGGCGGCCCATCACACCACGCATAATCTTTTGCCCGTTGCGCATGGTCCCGCGCTGTGGGTTTATCCCCATCGCGGTTCCCCTGCAACCAGTGCAGGGTTTGTTTCTGCAAGCAGATCACGCACGGTATCAATCTTCCCTGGTTTGAGCTGAACTTTTGTGATGGCGATAAACATATCGAACGCCTCCTTTTTATGACAGGGGCAACGTCAGCTGGAAACAGCTTCCGCTCCCTACGCCTGAACTTTGTGCAATCAAATCTCCCCCCATTTGTCGCGCCAAATTACGCGAGATCGTGAGCCCCACGCCGCTGCCCCCATGCTCGCGTGAGCGGGATTGGTCAACGCGATAAAAACGCTCAAACAAAAACGGCAGCGCCTCGGCCGGAATGCCGATACCGCTGTCTGTAACCAGAATTTGGCAAGTTTGAGCTTCTGTCTTGAGGGTGAAATCAATCTGGCCGTTGGGCGGTGTGTAGCCGATGGCGTTTGAAAGCAGGTTGAGCAAAATTTGGATCAGCCGATCATAGTCGGCCGTCACATACACATCTTGCGCAGGTTCCTGAAACCTGACGGTGTGCTTTTTCGCATCTGCCTGTGGTGATAGCTGATAAATCACTTGATTGATGGTGTCAGTGACATTGATCGACTCTAGATTAAGATCGATTGCGCCCGATTCAGTCTGAGATAGCTCTTGGGTTTCATCAACCAGCCGTTTCATCCGGCCGATTTGCTTTTGCATCGATCCGATTAGCTTTTCATTTGGCTCAAAAATCCCGTCTCCCAACCCATCGACATAGCCGCTTAAGCTGGTGAGCGGGGTGCGCAACTCGTGCGTGACATTCCCCATCAGTCGCACCCGTTGTTCTTCTACCGACTCAAGCGTTTGGGCCATCTGGTTAAAGTTGATGGCGAGCTGGGTGATCGCTTCACCCGCCCGATAGGGGAGCTCGACCCGTTCGTCGTACCGGCCGTTGGCGATTCGCTGACTGCTTTCACCCATGTTGCGGATCGGTTGAATAATCGCCCACCAGACCAGCATGCTAAAGCCGGTCCCAACTAAAAAGGCGATGAGGGCGGCCAGGCCGACTGACCCCACCAGCAAGCGAGAGATCGCTTCGTTTAACTCAGGTAACAGCTGATCGGTCTGCTCGGCCGAAATATCAAACCGGGCCAACAGGGTGTTTAAAATGATGGCGATCCTGCCGGGCACAAACAGCCGTAGCACAACCAGCATCGCCCCAGCACCGGCTAATACAACCGCAATTTGGATGGCGATCAAACGAAATCGGAGCCGATGATACCAAGCCATGCCTAGGCCTCATCCCGAAAGCGATAGCCGATGCCACGCACGGTTGTAATCGGCCGTAGTTGGGTCGCCTTCTCTAATTTTCGCCGCAGCTGCCCCACATAGACATCCACCGTTCGATTGGACCTGTGTTCGTTGTCACCCCAAATTTGGTTCATGATTTGATCACGAGATAGCACCTGATTCTGATGCTGCATGAAGAGTTTTAAGATGAAAAACTCTCTCGTTGTTAGATCAATCGGCTGATTTTCTGCGGTCGCTTCAAAGCTGTCCAAATCGATCGTGATATGGGGTGTCTGCACCATGTTGATGCCGGTTGAACGGGTCGGTTCGACCGGCGGGCCGGTACGGCGACGGCGGAGTAGGGCTTCGATGCGCGCGACGAGTTCTCGGCCGCTGAATGGCTTCACCATGTAATCATCCGCCCCGATTTTTAAACCGGCGATTCGATCCAATTCAGCCCCCCTAGCTGTCAGCATTAAAATATAGGCGTCTGATTGTTTCCGAATTTTGGCCGCAATCTCCATGCCGTCCATGCCAGGTAAATTTAAATCAAGGATGGCGACCTGCGGCTGGACCTGTTCAAAAAGCGCCAGCCCTTCAGCGCCGGTGGCAGCGGTAAAAACTTGGAAGTCGCTGGCTTCTAAATAAGCTTGGATAACCTCTTGGATGCTTTCATCATCTTCAATGGAGAGGATTTTGACTTTTATTTCTTTCACGATGTCGCTTGATGTTTAAAATGCCCTATCTGTTTAAATTCTAAGGCATTATCCCGATCTAAATGATTCAGCCAACAAGTATAGGTCGCCAACCAATAAAAAGAAAAAGCCTAAAAAGAAAAAGCCCATCGAATGAAAATTCGATGGGCTTTTTGAGTGGTGGGGTTGTTGATAGAACGATCAATCAAAAGGAGGCAATCCTTGATCGTTAATTTAATCATCCCATTTTCAAATTACGCTCGGCCGCGCAGCATGCCGTGCCAATAAATCTTTGGCAGACCATAGGCTTTTAGCGCATACATGCTGTACCTTTCTTCTGACTGGTCGAATGGGAAAGTTTCGGCCGGCTGTTTGTCATAGTC
>JAHDEB010000246.1:0-5859 GCA_020629055.1 Chloroflexota bacterium | reverse complement strand
GGTGTGACATGGATCATGTCATAAGCAAGCGTTGTTTTATCACCGGTTTTTAGGTTCTCAAAAACCGCCTCTTTGCTGTCCGGTTTTAATTCGACCAACTCCTCGCTGTACTGGGCATCGATCTCCTTGCGATCTACGACTTGATAAAGCGCATTGGCATATTTTGTAACCCCAAAAATACCCCCGGTGCCGGTGCGGAACTTCACATCGATATTGTTGCGAACCCCGGTGCGTCGAAAGTGATCTTCTGCCAAGTAGCATATTTTTTGAGGAGCCCCGGCACATTTTATGCCGGTGGACGGTTGGGTGAAGATCGCGGTTCCGCTTTTAAGGCTTTCTACATTTTGCCATGTTGAATCAACCGTTTCGAACGAGTAGTTCGAGCACACACCGGTGCCCGCTTTGCCCACGCTCTCTTTTAGACCTGGAATCGCATCCCAATTAATTTGTATGCCGGCCGCGACAACCAAATAGTCGTACCCGATTGTTTTGCCATCTGCGGTGGTGACTGTGTTGTTGTCTGGGTCAAACGTGGCGCATGCATCTTGAATCCAATCACATCCGGCCGGGATTAGGTCTCGCTCATCCCGTGCAGTTTCTTCCTTTTTAAATACTCCGCCCCCTACAAGCGTCCATAACGGCTGGTAATAATGTTTTGTCGCTGGTTCGACAATGCCGATAGTCGGCGGGTTGGGGTTTTGGGCGATGCGGGCTGCGACTGAGATGCCGGCCGTGCCGCCACCGATGATCAGCAGTTGATAATGGTCTTTCATGATTTTCTCCTTTTTATTTCAGTTCTTTTCCTAAATTGCTGCCCACATTGAGCAAAAATCCGAGTGCACGTTTTGTGTCTGGATCACGCAGCGCCCCTAAGAGGCCAAATAGACCAGCCGGTTCGATCGGTTGGTGACTGGCTTGGGCCAATGCTTTGCCCGTCGCCCCAACCATACGAACTGCACCGTCGTCTAAAATGCCGGACTCGAGCAAGGCTGATAATTTGCCGGCCGCTGTTAATCCTTGTCCCATTAATGCTTCAAGGTCGACCCCTTTGGATAGTGCATTGCGGTAGGCTTCATCTGCCATATCACCCAACATGGCAACAAAGCCAGGTGCGGTATCTGCCATGTCAAGCAGGCCGTTGAGCTGTTCAACCATCTGTGGGCGGGTCAATTTCTCTGCCAACGCTAACCCTGTCCCTAATCGTTGCTCAAGATCGATCCCGTTAGATGCTGCTTGTCGCTGGGTTTCATCGACCATGTCACCCACCATCGCTGCAAAGTATGGGGCTTGATCAACAGCAAGCATAAGCTGCTCGATCTTGCTAACCATACTTGGTGCGGTCAGCTTCTCGGCCAGTGTGAGCGCCGTTTGCAGCCGCTGTTCTAGATCGACACCATTGGCAGCGGCCCGTCGATGAGTTTCATCCATCACATCACCAACCATCGCGGTGAACGCAGGGGCTTGCTCGATTAAATCAGCCAAACGGCCGACCGACTCCTCGAGTGAGTCGATTCGATCAAGCAGGCGCGAAAGCGTTTGGGTTGTTTGGGGATCATTCAGTTTGATTTGTAGGGCATTGGCTCCGTTTCCATTGGTTTCCATATTTCCTCCTGTAAAAAGAAAGCTGTGAAAGAAAGCCGGTACAGCTTGAGCCCAATTACTCAGAGATATGGAGAAGCATGGAAAGAGGGTGTCGGGTCAAGCGTTCATAACCATGTTTTTTGCATGATTAATCGATGTTTCGATTCTAACCACTCGTAAAAGTTTCGGGATAGTTATTGATGATGAAAATTTGTCATCATAATGGATGTCAAAAGCCGGTTTTCACCAGCAGTTCGGTCACAAGCAGTACGGTTAATTTGGGAACAAGGCTGGTTTTGTAGGCAAGCTGACGACACGAAGATAGGCATTGTCATCAATTTTGAGGATGAAAAAAGGGAGCAAGGTTACCCTTCGGCCGAATCTAAAAAGATTAGATTCCTTCGCAGCCCTTCTACAACCGCCAAGGTGCGATTGGGCTGATTTAGTTTTGTTAGAATGCGGCGCACATAGGTTCTCACGGTATTTTCGCTGATTAGCAACCTTTTCGCGATGTCATTGTATGTGTCAAGCTGGGACATTAGTTGAAGAACTTCTAGCTCACGTCGGCTCAGTGTTTGGCTTTTGTCTGTCTTGTCACCTGTGGTTCCTACCCTGTTAATCAATGCAGATGTTGCTTCAGGGCTTAGATACCGCTGTCCATTTGCTAACGATCGAATCGCACGGGCTAGCACTTCGCCGCTGACGTTTAATCCTAAAAAGCCGTCTACAGAGTGTTCTAGGCTATCGAGAAGGGCTTTGTTAACCGGCCGATTGCTCATAATTAGGGTGCGGACAGTTTGAGAGTTCCTTTTTATTTCTTGAGCACAGCCCAATCCATCTAAGCGGCTTAAGTCCCAATTAAGCAATGCAACTGTAGGCACCCACTCGATGGCTAAGCTAATCGCTTCTACCCCATCGCTCGCAATACCTACAAGCTCGATATCCTCAAATTGATCCAACATCAACATGAGTCCCTCTCGTGCGAGCTCGATTTCTTCCGCAATAATGATTCGTATTTTTTGATTATAAGTTGGCATCATCAAAGGTTTGTACTCTTTACAGATTATCTAGTTTGACGCGGTCAATGAAATAATGCCAATTTGTAGCCATAAAGGATGACAAAATATCACCAATTTTAACGATGGTCACAATTCTACCGGTTGATAAAATGATTTTGAATAAGGATTAGCTGTTAAAGACGGTAGGGTTTATTACAGGAATGCCAACATAAAAACAGACTGATAATTTCATGACGCCTGTTTTGTTTCTAAGTGAAATTGGAAAAATACCGAATAAACGACCCGCTACTTCCCAAAATAGGCATGATCATAATCGAGCTATTTTCAAGAGGTCGTTTTTAGATTCTTTCAACAGCGTTTGAATAAATGCTTACGATAGATAATTGAAAAAGGAGAAAAAATGACTGAAAAAGCATGCTGTGGCCCCGGATATAGTTCCCCACAAGAGGCGATTAAGGCAGATCGCGAGAAACTTGTTTATACGATTGCAATTTATACCGGTACCGGTATTGAAGCGCCGGATTACTTGGCAACAATCGATGTTGACCCTGAAAGCCCCACTTATTCGCAAGTCATCCATCGCTTGGAAATGCCGAATATCGGAGATGAGCTGCATCATTCGGGATGGAACGCCTGCTCTTCTTGCCACCATGTTTCTGGCAAAGAAAGAAAATATTTGATTTTGCCGGGGGTTCGTACCACCAATTTGCACATAATCGATACGGCAACAGACCCACGTGCGCCACGCTTGCATAAAGTCATAGAAGGGGATGAGATTAAGAAGAAAACCAACTTGTCTGGCCCCCATACGGTTCATTGTTTAGGGTCTGACATCATTATTTCTATGTTAGGGGATGCTGATGGCGAAGCACCGGGCGGATTTTTACATATCAACGAGGACTTTGAAATTGTCGGCCGATGGGAAAATGACATCACCGGGATGAATTACAACTATGACTTTTGGTATCAGCCGCGCCACAATGCGATGGTTTCATCTGAATGGGCGGCCCCAAATACATTCATGCCTGGCTTCGATCTAGATGATGTATCGGCCGGAAAATATGGCCACTCGATCCATTTTTGGGATTTTGAAGGGAAACGGATTGAAAAAACCGTTGATCTTGGTGAAGAGGGGATGATTCCTCTTGAGGTTCGCTTCCATCACAACCCAGATTCTACCCACGGCTTTGTGGGTGCGACCCTTTCGTCTAACATGTTCCACTGGCATAAAAATGGCAATGGGTGGGAAGTTGAGAAAGTGATTGATATTCCACCCGTTGAACTGGAAGGCTGGCCGTTTCCGGTGCCCAGCTTGATTACCGACTTTCTGATTTCAATGGATGATCGCTTCATGTATATCGCCAATTGGCTTCATGGAGATCTGCGCCAATACGATATTACCGATCCATCTAATCCGGTAATGACCGGCCAAGTTTGGATGGGTGGGTTGCTGGGTAAAGCCCCGACTGTTAACGGCCATCGTATAGAAGGTGCACCGCAGATGATCCAGCTATCGCTAGACGGCAAGCGGTTGTACGTTACCACCTCCTTGTTCTCTACTTGGGACAATCAATTTTATGAAGGCATGAAAGAGGTTGGCGGATGTATGGTGATGGTTGATTGCGACACCGAAAAAGGTGGGTTGTCGATTAATCCTGACTACTTTGTCGACTTTGGCAAAGAACCAAAAGGACCCTCGCGCTGCCACGAAACCCGATACCCGGGCGGCGACTGTACATCAGACATTTGGCTATAAAGATTTGTTTCGATCTTGAAGAAGACACCTTTTCGGTTTTAACCTCGAGTTAAAGCGTTAAGGTGTCTTTTTATTGTAAGGCATATTTATTTTGGAAAAAGCCAACAATCAACAGTAAGTGATTGGCAAAATGGAGATATCTTGGCTAGGCAAAACCGAAAGTTGAAAGTTATCGGGCAGATTTGATACCTTTTTTTTTCAGGTAGATGTATATTTAGGCTAGAGACTAAAAATTACCTTTTATATCGACAAGATTAAAAGGATAAATTTGTTACTGTTAAAAAAAATTTACGAGAGGAATATTTATGAAATCGCGTGCTGCAATTGCGTGGGAAGCCAATAAACCACTAGAAGTAACTGAAATTGATGTTGAAGGGCCAAAAGCTGGAGAAGTTTTGATTCAGATCGTGGCAACCGGCGTTTGTCATACCGATGCTTACACCTTGTCTGGTATCGACCCTGAGGGTGTTTTCCCGGCAATTTTGGGCCATGAAGGGGGCGGAATCGTTCGGGAAGTGGGAGCAGGTGTCACTTCGGTTGAAGTTGGGGATCATGTGATTCCTTTGTACACGGCCGAATGTCGCGAATGTAAATTCTGTAAATCAGGTAAAACCAATCTGTGTGGATCTGTTCGAGCGACCCAAGGGCAAGGATTAATGCCTGATGGCACGTCTCGCTTTTCATATAAAGGCAAGCCGATCTATCATTTCATGGGAACCTCTACTTTTTCTGAGTACACCGTCTTGCCGGAAGTATCTGTCGCAAAAGTGAGCAAAAAAGCGCCACTTGAAAAAGTGTGTTTGCTCGGCTGCGGTGTCACAACCGGTATCGGTGCTGTTCTAAACACGGCCAAGGTAGAAGCTGGGTCAACCGTAGCGGTCTTTGGTCTGGGCGGCGTTGGTCTTAGCATTTTGCAAGGGGCCGTGATGGCTGGTGCTGAGCGGATCATCGCCATCGATATTAACGATTCTAAGAAAGAAATCGCAACCCAAATGGGTGCTACCGATTTTGTGAACCCGAAAGAGCATTCTGACCCGATCCAAAATGTGATTGTCGATATGACAGATGGTGGGGTTGATTACTCGTTTGAGGCGATCGGCCGGGTTGACACGATGCGCGCGGCGCTTGAGTGCTGCCACAAAGGCTGGGGGGAATCGATCATCGTTGGTGTGGCTGGTGCCGGTGAAGAGATCGCGACACGTCCGTTCCAATTGGTGACCGGCCGCGTTTGGCGCGGGTCTGCGTTTGGTGGTGTGAAAGGGCGTACCGAGCTACCTGGATACGTTGACCGCTATATGTCGGGCGAAATCAAAATCGACGAGATGGTTACCCATGAAATGGGCTTAGAAGATATCAACAAAGCGTTCGATTTGATGCACCATGGCGAGAGCATCCGCTCTGTAATTTTGTTCTAGCTGAACGTAGTTGAAACGTAATTTGAATTGTAGGAGCTACTAAAAAAGGTGTTCTTTTCCTATTTAAAAATGGAGAAGAACACCTTTT
>JAHDEB010000245.1 GCA_020629055.1 Chloroflexota bacterium | reverse complement strand
AATCTGTTAAATATTGCGGCACCTTGACGCCATCTTTCAAAAGCGGGTCTTCTATTAAATCCCCAAATACCTGTCGCATCGGCAAAATGCCTGCCCATACATCTAAATCATAATCTTCATCGTCGTCACCCGGTGGCCCTGTGCGAATTTTGGCTGAAGCGGATTCGATCGTGACTTCGACAATCATCGTCGCTTTTTCTTCAATCGGGTTGGGTTTGCGGGCATCGTCCCACCGGCCGGGGATGAGCTTGTCTGTAAAGATCCCCAATGCGCGCATTTTTGTTTCCGAATCGTCGATAATTTTGCCAGTGCCAAACACGACGGCCGAACGGTAGTTCATTGAATGGTGCATCGAGCTGCGGGCTAAGACCAATCCGTCTAAATGGGTTACGGTAATCGAGATTTCGTTTCCGGCCGCAATGTGCATCATCATCCGGCTTTTACTGCTGCCATGGAGCAATAGCTTGTCCCCGTCACGGGCCAAGATCGTAGGAATTACAATTGCTCGGCCGTGGTCGACAAAGCCGACATGGCAGATGAGCGATTCATCGATAATCGGGTAAATCTCGTTTGCATCATATTTGCCGCGATCGGGCATCCGTTTGACTCGGTTTAAGTTTGTTTTTTCAAAGGTTTTTGTTGTCATAATTTTTCCGTTTTATGTAGAACATCATAGGTTTCTTGAAGACTTTTCATGTTTTGAACCTTGGATCTCTGGCCAGGCTTTTAGAAAAACATGAAAAGTCTAAGGTCACCACATGTTCTCCGCTACATTTTTGTTTTTCGATAGGCATCTTTTAATGCCAACTTGCCATCGACAAAGTGGAAAATGTCGATTCCACGAATGTCGGTGACGGTGCCATCTTCAGCGATATCATCGTATGCCCATTCAGAGAAGACATAATCGCCCGATATCCACTTTCGGCCGTCACGCTGTTCCCCCCCTGACTCGTATTCGATAATTTCAGCCAAGCCGCGCCGGACTTCTTCTTTGCCACGATAGGTTGTGCCGGGTTCTGGCCCTACAGAGGCGGCATAGACACAGTCATCGGTCATCAGGGCCATCAGGCCGTCAAGGTCTGCCTGACCCCATGCGGCCGAAAATTTTGCTAATAAATCTAGTTTTTCTTGATCTGTCATAATTTTTCAGACCAAACTGGTTTCAAAAACCGGTCTGGTCTTCTATACATCTTTGTTGAATTGCTGATTTAAATATCCTTCAATATCTGGCCCAGCCGGATTGTTAAGAACATGGTCGATCCATGCCTGTCGTTCAAAGCCGTGCACGGCCAATTCCCACGTGCAGGCCATCAAGTCGCTTTCGGCCGGGGTGACCTGATCCGCCGCATCTACGGGAGATGAAAACAGCAGCTGTTTGATAATTTCCTGGTCGTACCACCAATCAAGCAGCAGCCAATTTCGATCTTGTCCCTGATGGATAATTAAAAATCCCACCCCATAACGAGAGTCGGTGACGGCCGGTTGTGGCAGTTGGGCCAGCATCGCCTTCGAAGCCAATTCGATGATGTGTTGGTCTACCTGCGTCACTTCAGGATCATCTGAATAGCGGATGCCATAAACTTTGATCCGCCAACCTGCATGTTCAGCCAGATACTGAAAGCGTACCGGCCGGGTTTTGTATGTGGATTTAAGTTGAATGGTCATTTGATCATTAGTAGGGGCGGACGGGGTCGGAACCACCTCTTCTCTTCGGAGCCAAGTTGAACCCGACCCCGTCCGCCCCTACAAGGTTATTTACAAGGCCGTGATTCGCACCTGGTTGTCATGAAAGACCGCCCCCTGACCCATGTCAGAATCACGCTCCATGATCGTTGCATTGACACCGCTGTCGCCGTGGTGTTTGGCCCAAAGCCCCTTAGATGTGACGGCCACACCGGGGCGCACCTCATCCTTAATCGCTAAACGGGCGATAAATTCTCCCCGTTCGTTCCAGACTTTGACAAGCGTGGCATCGGTCAATTCAAAAGAGACCGCATCGGCCGGCGACACGATTAAAGTCGGTTCACCCGATTTGGCGTGGTCAGGGCTGTTGGCAAACATCGAGTTGAGCAAGAAATTGTTATTGGATGAAATCAAAGCCAACGTCTTTTTCTCTGCCATTGGCTGAGACGTTGTCCCTGCCCCTTCATAGGGTGGGGTATAGTTTGGGAAAAGGCCTAGACCATCCGCCGCTGCTTTTTCCGATCGAAACTCAAATTTGCCAGAACCGGTTTGAAAACGCTCTAAAAACGGCTGATACGGGGTCGGGTGATTGAGTCGCACCCACCCGTTTTCTTTCAGCTTTTCGAGCGTAATCCCTTGCATTGCCGCTTTCCCAGATTCTAGGGCTGATCGGGCGATCTCTTCATCTGTGTCGTACAAAGATGGCTGTGACAGGCCGAGCTTTTTAGCCAAGCGGCGAAAGATTTCGGTGTGAGGCAGACATTCACCGGGTGGGGGCATCACCGGCTCGTTCCAATTGATGTACAAATGGCTAAATGAATCATGCATGTCCGCATGTTCAAGCTGCATCGTACTCGGAAGCAAGATGTCGGCATAATCGGCCGTGTCTGTCTGGAAAGTCTCGATCATGACAGAAAACAGATCTTCCCGGGCCAAACCTTGACGCACCCGATTGCTGTCTGGGTTGGAAACGACCGGATTGGCCGCCCACAAGATCAATGTTTTGATCGGCGGATCATTGAGTTCAAGCAGATTTTGCCCGACACGTGTCATCGGCAGGACGCGGCCCGGTTTTGTGCGTAATGCAGTTCCTTCTAGTGCGTCGCGGTCCCATTCGTAGGCGTTCATGGTTGAGTAACAGATGCCACCACCCAGCCGCTGGAAGTCGCCTGTAACGGCCGGTAAACACGAGATAACGCGGGCCGCTTGCCCACCACCCGCATGTTTTTGCATCCCCATGAGCAAACGCATACCCACCGGCTTTTTTGTTGCCATCAGTTGGGCAAGGTGATTGATTTCGGCCGGGTCAATGCCGCAGATTTCGGCTGTGGCTTCGGCCGTGTACTTGACTAAGGTATTTGAACGAAACTCATCCCATCCTAGCGACCGGTTTTGTAGATACGCTTCATCTGCGCCACCGTTTTCAACCAATGCCTGCATCAGCCCTAACGCCAACGCCCCATCGGTGCCCGGCTTTGGGGCGATATGAATGTCTGCCCGCTGTGCCGTTTTGGTTTTGACCGGATCGATCACCACAATCGTTGCCCCGTTCTTTTGACCTTTTTGAATAAAGGGCCAAAGGTGCCGGTTTGAAACAAGCGTGTTGGTCCCCCATAAAACAATCACACCAGAATGGGCCAGATCTTCAGGGTCCATGCCGGCCGCGTTGCCGGAGGTGTAGCTCATGCCGATGTGGCCAGAAACGGAGCAGATATTGGGGAAGTGAACCGATGTGTTCAGCGCATTGAATAACCGTGCGCCGCCCCCATTGGCACCCTGGACAAAACCAACGGTGCCTGTGCCTGAATAGGGCCAAATCGCTTCGGGACCATGTTCTTCGATCGTTTGATTTATGTTTTGGGCGATTTCCTCTAGGGCTTCTTCCCAGCTAATCCGTTCAAATTCGCCTTCACCCTTTTTACCAACTCTTCGCTGCGGGTACATTAACCGGTCAGGATGTTGACTGTATTTGATGTAGGGATTGACTTTGACACACAGCGTTCCCTTGCTAAACGGATGATCCGGGTTGCCACGCAGTTTGACCGGTTTGCCGTCTTCCATCGTTACAACCCAAGAGCAGGCATCTGGGCAGTCGAGTGGGCATGCGCCGATTATCGTTTGTTGGTTAGTTTTCATTATTCATTCCTCGTTGTACGTTGTTTATTGCCCATTTAATCAACAATAAACAACGCACAATGGGCAATTGGCAACGATTAATTTCTTGCAAGCAGTTCGTACGGATGCTTCCAACCGGGATTCTCTTTTAAACGCCCCAGCCACTGTGCTACATGATCTGGCACCGGCACCTCCGCTTCGTCTGCAAAAAACAGATAGCCACTGAGCGAAAAATCAGCAATCGTTAAACGATCACCCAAGATAAACGGCCGGCCGTCGCTAAGCTCTTTGTCCAGTGTGCCGACATCGTTTAAATAACGCTCATACAGCCAGTTCCACGCCCCTTGGCTAAGGCGAAAAATTTCAAATTTCTTGTGTGCCCTTAATTGTGGCAAGCACATGCCGATTTTATTCGCTTCCCAAAATAGCCATTCGGTAGCGTGTTGCATCAGCTCGGCCGAATCCCCCCCCATCACTTGATATTTTTTAGCGATATGGAGCAAAATCGCATCTGATTGAATGAGATTTTGTTGTTCATCAATCAAAAGAGGCACTTCGCAAAATTTCGAGTGAGCCACAAAATCGGGCTGGCGTTGATTGCGTCCTAAGAAGATGTTCACAACCTCATAATCATGATCGATATTGCCTGCCTCTAGGCAGAATTTAACTTTAAAAGCGTGTCCCGAATCGGGGTGTCCGTATAGTTTCATAAAGTAAGGTGCAGGTTGCAGGTTGCAAACGCCGTTTGTTGGGCCGTCTTACAAGCTGAAACGCTGCATTAAATCGGTGATGGTAAGCTAGCGAATTGGCACATCAGGAACCCAAACGTACCCTTCAAAATCGATAATAAAACATTCCCGCAGCCCGTGGTCTGGCTGGTCACGTGTCGGGTCTAAAATCTCGCAGCCTATTTTCCGGGCGATCGCTTCGGCCGTGTCTGGATCTCGGCCGTGAAGCCGAAATTCGGCTCCTCGCCCACGCTTGGTTTCACCCGCAATATAGCCGGTTAGTGGATGCTTGTCATAGGTGTGATCAGAATGGATCATCCACTGCTGGCCGTGCCAAGAGACAATCGTAATGTCTGGGTCAGAGTAGACAATGTCTACCCCTAGCACTTCTTTATGAAACTGAACCGCCTTGTCCATGTCTCGTACTTGAATATTGATCATCATCCCGGTTTGGGTCTTCCCGTACTCATCGGGAGGCATAAATGGGTCACCAACTCGTTTTTTCATAATTTTTTAGGTGTTGATAAAGGCATTTAATCTTTATCCTAATTTCCGCTGCTATCTTTTTTCTGGCGGAATATGCTTGATTTTAGCCGCAAATTCGGCATGTTCTTCGGCATTCACTGGCTTTCGTTTCAATTTAGTTGTAGCAGGTTGATGAATAATACTAAGGTTAGGTCGCCATGCCGTTTTGGGTCGGATTGGGCGTGGTACAAACCCGCCACCACAATTTGGGCATACATTCTCTAAAATATTCTCAACACAACTGCAGCAGAATGTGCACTCGTAGGTGCAGATCATCGCTTCTGTGGAGTCATGTGGGAGCGCCTTATTACAGTTCTCACAAACAGGTCTTAATTCGAGCATAGTTGAAATTTTATAGCGTATTGGTTTTGTTTCAAGGTCCATTATTGGCAACAACGACCATACCAATGTAGACTGGGTAATATGAGTAGATCCGCATCTTTTGTGTCACTTGCAGGAATAAAAATTAATCGGGTTCAGTCGCAACCTATTCATCGACAGCTGTACGCCGAAATTCGAGAGATGATCCTATCTGGCCAGATTCCGGCCGGTTCGCGTTTGCCACCCACCCGTATTTTGTGTGACGAACTGTCGATCTCACGCAGCACCGTGGTCGAAGCGGTGGCCCAACTGACGGCCGAAGGGTATGTGGTGGGGCAAACGGGGCGCGGTACATTTGTGAGTGAAACCTTGCCAGAGCAAGTGCTTCATTCGGCTAGGCAAACGGCCGGGAAAAACGTTGAGAAAAGAGCGGAAACACCTGCTGCCAAGATTCCACTTTCGGAACGGGGGAAGCTTCTAACCGCCGGGACCGTTCATCCCGATGCGACCCCCCGCCCGTTTTTGCCCGGTTTGCCCGATACGACCCAGTTTCCGTATAAGCATTGGTGGCGCTTGATGAGCCGAAATTGGAAAAACCCACCAACCGCATTGGGGTACGACGGTGGCGCAGGTTATCTGCCCCTGCGTGAGGCGATTGCCGATCATGTTCGACTTTCCCGACGAGTCATCTGCTCGCCCGAGCAGGTGATCATCACGGCCGGGGCCCAGCAAGCATTGTTTATGTGTGCCCAATTATTTGCCAATCAGGGGGACCAGATTTGGGTTGAGAATCCAGGTTATGGCGGTGCACACGCTGCATTTTCAACCACACAGCTTGACATGGTACCGATCCCTGTTGATTCAAATGGAATCGATGTAGAGGCGGGAATACGATTGGCTCCCCAAGCCAAGTTGGCTTACGTGACCCCATCCCACCAATACCCAGGGGGCGGAACTTTAGATTTATCTCGCCGGTTGCGCCTGCTGGAATGGGCAAAGGAAGCCAATAGTCTGATTTTAGAAGACGATTATGATTCAGAGCATCGCTACACGGGGCATCCTTTGGAATCATTGCAGGGGTTAGATAAAGACGGCCGAGTTATTTATATCGGTACGTTTAGTAAAACGATCTTTCCAAGCTTGCGTTTGGGCTATGTGATTGTGCCGAAAGGGCTGGGACAGACATTTGCTAAGGCTCGCTACAATTTAGATCGGGGGTCTGAAAGGGTGACTCAAATGGCACTTAGCGACTTTATGCAAGAGGGGCATTTTACCCGCCACATTCGACGCATGCGCCTACTGTATGCCAAACGGCAGCAGGTCTTTGTTGATGCGATTCAGCGATATTGTGGCAACTGGCTTGAAGTGGCTCCTGCCCCGGCCGGGCTGCATTTGGTGGGATGGCTGCCGCCCGGTGTGGATGATGTAGCGGTTGCGGCTAAATTTGCTGAAAAAGAAATTTTTACGCCGCCGCTTTCAACCTACAGTCTAACGTCGCTTGAACGGGGTGGGTTGGTGATGGGGTATGCGGGGGTGTCCGAGGAAGAGATTGTGTCGGCCGTTGAGAAGATGGGGAACATCATGAATCGCTGATTAACTTTAACAATATCAAAACACCGATTACCCTACGATTTTTTTGGCAATTTGTCATAGACTTTTAAAATAGTTGTCTACAAAATCGCCATCGATATTCTTTTTTTGGCGGTTAAAATCAAATCATTTAACTTAATGGAGAGAATCTATATGAATCTACAGAATCAACCCGTAGGCATACGAAAAGCAAGATGGATTGGATTATTCATCATTTTGGTGGCGATCATCGGAGGAGGCACCTATTTTTTCATGTCTAGGGTGCGTGTTGCTCCCCCACAGATGGTTTTTCCAAGTGGGGCTCCCGCCTCAGAATATACAAGCGTTTCACCAGATGGAGATGATGGCTGGCGGGAGAGTTTGTTGGCTGATGTTGTGATTGAAAATCCTGAAGATTTGAAAGAAATTCAGATTTTTGTTCCTCGAGAAACGGAGCTGGAGAGCACTCAAATGCTAGGAACTTCTTTCACGATCTTATCAAATGTGCGCTACATATTTAACGATGGAACCTATGTTTCAATTGAAGTTTCAGAGCCTAGTCAGATGGCAAGAGAGTCTGGATTTTTTCTTGGAAATCGCCAAATTGAGTTATTGAACGACCGGGAGGTTTGGCTGAGTGAAAGTGTCTCTCAAAGTTCCGCTAAAAACGAAATAGCTTTTGAGATTGATGAGATGATCATTCGAGTGGCAAGTAATTTGCCAGTTGAGGATTTGTTAGAAGTTGCGTCAAGTCTTATTTTTAACATCTAAGTTTCAGCCGACTAAACTTCATTCAACCTCAAGATGAAACTTATATCAAAAAAAATTTGCTGTTGATAGGTTTGTGCTTGCTCATGATTTATGCGGCAACTCAGATAGCATTTACAAGATCGTGTCAGGCACCTAAGATACTCTTTGACTGGTCCGGCCAGAGTCAGCCAAATCTGATTGCAGAGGAGCTTATTGCTCAGCATGGCGGCTTGCCCAAAACGGGTATCGACCTATCAGTTAGCCAGACGAACAAGCCACAATTCTATCCTGTTGGTTTGTGGCATGTTCCGACCTCAACAGCAACCAGCAACAGCTTTTTCTGGACAGTTGATGATGACCCGACATATCTGCATGAGTTTGATATTTATGTGACCTATCAGGATGGGGATTTAGCCGTCATAAGGTGGTCATCTTGGCGATATGGACGTCTCCTTTGTCCATTTGTTATCTCCCTAGGAAATGGTCCCCCTGGCCGTCTCGATGTCATCTCATTCGCTATTCCAAGTGGCGAGTAATTTTGGATAGGTTTGCATAGATGGAGAGATGGCAAATAAACCTTCATAGTTCAATTCATGAATTTGAATTGGAAAATCAGGTTGGCGGTAGAACGATTTGTGAATCGATTGGAAAGCAATGATCGAGTCGTCAGCCTTTTTCACATCGAAACTGGGTATTTTCTTGAGACTCCCTATTCAGGGTCCCCGGTACACTGGATATCTGTTGAAGAGTAATCAAGATTTGGCAAATAAAAAAAGCCTTGGGCCGATCTTAAAATCAACCCAAG
>JAHDEB010000244.1 GCA_020629055.1 Chloroflexota bacterium | reverse complement strand
GATTGGGGTTTTGCTAGGGCCCGGAAACTTTGACCTTGGTGGAAAGGTAATTGGCACCGACTACCTCATGTTCTACACGGCCGGGCAGACACTGGCTGATGGGCAACAGGTAGATCTTTATGACTTTGAAGCTCAAAGCGCCAGGCAAGAACAAATAATCGGCCCGGAATTAGAAGATTTTTTCGCTTATATTAATTTTCCTTTCTTGGCGTGGCTCTATGTCCCCTTTGCCTCTTTGTCTTATGTTTGGTCGTTTATTTTGTGGTCCATCATGGGGCTTCTTTTGTTGTGGCTCTCTCTTCGCTTTTTAGGCAATTCCACCATCTTGCCTTTGGTGCTTACATTTGTTCCCGTTTTTACAAACTTTAGCTTTGGGCAAAATGCCTTTGTCAGCCTTTTTCTATTGTCGGCCGTTTACGCGCTTTGGAAGCAGGATAAACGCCTTTTGGCTGGGATTTTGCTTGCATTTTTGCTGTATAAGCCGCAACTCGTCATGGGTGTGGGGCTGCTTTGGCTCTTGAACATACGCAAAGATTGGCAATCCTTGGCCGGTTTCGCTATCGGTACCGGCATGGTCGCCACAATCATGTTTTTGTTTATGCCAGATGCGACAGCGGCTTATTTTGTGTTTGCCCAAGAGACGCTGCCCAAATTGGCTGAGTTAGGTGAATTCCCCATTTGGCACATGCATCATCCACGCGGATTTTGGCAGCTGCTGCTACCCGCAACCGTTGCCGATATTTTTTGGATTGCAGGTAATTTGTTTGGTATTTATTGCTTTTGGCGCCTGTGGCAGGCGGCGGGCCAAGCAGAGACACAAGACGACAAACCTTACTGGTTTGCCGCTGCGGTGCTTTTGACATTATGGACCACGCCTCATGCGATGATTTATGATTGGAGCCTTTTGCTCATTCCAGCCATTTTGCTGTGGCAGGCTCGGCCGCAGTGGCACAATCAACTCTTACGGCTGTTTATTTGGGGATGGCTCGCTTATATGTTCAGCACCGCGCTTACGGCCGGAATGTTGGCCATAAGCACGATTGCTGTACAAGTTAGCGTAATCTTTTTCGCTTTCGCCTGCTGGTCACTGTTTAACCTCTCAAAAACTGAGCGATAACTCAGCTTCTTTCAGTGACGATGCCCCGATATCGGTCCGGTATTCTGCGTTTTCAAACATGATCTGGTCAAGCCCATGATAAGCGGCATCCAGCGCCGCTTGCAGATCATCTCCACGGCCGGTAACGGCCAATACCCGGCCGCCCACTGTATAAAATTGATTTTCGTTGACCTTCGTGCTCGCATGGAATACGGTGGCTGTTGTGACCAGGTCTAACCCGGAAATTCTTTTTCCTTTGACATAGTGGCCTGGATAGCCACCTGAGGCCATGACAACGGTTGCGGCCGTGCCTTCGTGGTTTTCTACCTCAGTCTCTTCCAGTTGTCCGTTGATGGCTGCCAGCATGATTTCTGCAAGGTCGCTTTTTAGCATCGGTAAAACAACCTGAGTCTCTGGGTCGCCAAATCGACAGTTGAACTCTAAAGTTTTAATGCCGTGTGGGGTTAGCATGATGCCAGCGTATAGCACACCAACAAACGGCGTTCCCCGATTCGCCATGCCATCTACCGTCGGCTGAATAACCCGTTCCATAACCTCGGCCACAACATCTGGACCGATTTCGGGAACAGGGGCATATGCCCCCATGCCGCCGGTATTTGGTCCCCGGTCCCCGTCATACGCTCGTTTATGATCACGCGAATGGATTAGCGGTTTTGCCGTTTTACCATCACAAATGGCGATAAGCGACAGCTCCGGCCCGGTTAGCCGTTCCTCGATGACCACTTGGTCACCAGCTGCCCCAAAGCGTTTGTCATCGATTATTTCTGCGACAGCATCCCGAGCATCTTCATCAGAGTCACAGACGATAACCCCTTTTCCGGCTGCAAGTCCACTTGCTTTGACCACGACCAGATGGTCGATCGAGTCCAAATAGGCGAGGGCGTCTGCTTGGTTGGTGAAAGTGCCATATTCGGCCGTGGGGATACCGATTTCGGCCATAAAGTCTTTGCTGTATGCTTTTGAAGACTCTAACTGTGCGGCCGCTTGGGTTGGCCCAAATATATTTAGCCCGGCCGCCTGAAATGCGTCGACAACCCCCAATGCAAGCGGGATTTCTGGCCCAACGGCCGTAAGCCCAACGCCTTCTTTTTGGGCGATATCAACCAAGCCCGCGATATCTTTTACGTCCCCTGCTACATTTCGAGAACGTGCCAGACTCAGTTGCCCATCATTCCGGGCTTCCCATTCTGTCCCACCATTACCAGGTACTACAATGACCTCGCTCACATTTTTTGATTGAGCCAGTTTCCATGCCATCGCATGTTCTCGTCCACCACTACCAATAACTAATACTTTCATATGTTTGGTCTAATCACTTTTCTTTAGGAGGAAAAGCGATCTGTAAAAGTGAAATTACTAAAAAGATTACTGCTAAAATTAAAATGATTCTGCGGTACATGAAGTTCCGAATCGGAAAATATGCGCCAAAAATCGCGAGTCTCACAGACTCACTGAACGACCTGCATACCAAATCTGGTGTTGGGCCATTGCACTGCTCTTAATCTAGGAAAAAGGGGGATGTTAAAAAGAGGCCGATCCTCATCGCAGGGGGAACTACTGTTTATTCACCCCACATCTTTTCAAATTCGTATTTGTTTCTATCCGTCTCAAACAGCCAATCGGGCACATCTAGCGGATACTTGCCGGAGAAACACGCGTGACAATGGCCACCTTCTTCTTGATCGGTCGTTCCTCGAACCGCTTCTTCCATGCCGGGTAACGAGAGGTAAGCGAGTGTGTCCGCCCCAATCCGCCGCCTTGTCCCTTCGAGGTCATACTGATGGGCGATTAGTTGGTTATAGGTCGCCATGTCGATTCCCATAAAGCAGGGGTGCTTGACCGGAGGCGAAGAAACACGGACGTGAACTTCGCTTGCACCTGCCTCGCGCAGCATTTGGATAATGGGGCCGATGGTGTTGCCACGTACAATCGAATCATCCAGCAAGATGACCCGTTTGCCGCGCAGGTTACCTGGGAGCGGGTTGTACTTGAGCCGCACCTTTTCTTGGCGCATATCATTGTCTGGCTGGATAAACGTCCGGCCGATATAGCGATTTTTTGTGAGCCCTTCGTTGAACGGGATGCCGCTTTGTTGGCTGTATCCGATCGCGGCCGGAATGGCTGAGTCCGGCACACCCATCACAAAGTCAGCTTCTACAGCCGACTCTTCTGCCAGCTTCATCCCCATCCTTTGGCGTACATCATGAATAATTTGCCCTTCGAACTTCGAGTCTGGCCGGGCAAAATAAACGTATTCAAAAATGCATAAGGCCTTCTTTTTAGACGTTACCCCGTGAATCGATGTGACACCGTTTTTGTCGAGCTTAACGATTTCCCCTGGCTCTACATCCCGCACAAATTTGGCACCAACGGTTAAAATCGCACACGATTCCGAGGCGACAACATATCCATCGTCGAGTTCGCCGATGCACAAAGGCCGTAGCCCCAATGGGTCACGCATCGCGTAGAGCCCTTCGGCCGTCATCACCACCAAGCTGTAAGCCCCTTCGGCTACTTGCATAAACGCTTTCAAGTGGGGTTCCCATCGCCCCCCGTCTTCTGCTGCGAGCTGATTTTCTTTGACGGTACCATTGACTTTGCCTGCAAAATGGCCGTTACCGTTTACAACGGTCAATGGGATTGATTCAGCTACGATCTTCGGCTCTTGCCACACATGAGGGGGCGATGCTAAAACCTGGGTAATAACCTCACTGTCGGTTGTCGCCGATAACCCCACACCCCGTTCGAGCAAAATGCGCCGCAGGTCTAGTGCGTTTGTCAGGTTTCCGTTATGGCCTAATGCCAGCGGGCCGTTGATCGTTTCAACCAGCGTCGGCTGGGCATTGCGCAAATGGCTAGACCCGGTTGTTGAATAGCGGACATGACCGATCGCCATCGATCCGGTTAACTTGGTGATGTGTTCTTCTCTGAACACTTGGGGAACGAGTCCCATCGCTTTATGCAAGTGGGTCATCTGACCGTCCCAAGTGCATATGCCTGCGGATTCTTGTCCGCGATGCTGTAACGCATGTAGACCGAAAAATGTCATCCGGCCGACGTCGCGGCTAGGTGCATACACGGCAAAAATACCGCATTCGTCGTGAAACTTGTCATCTTCAAACCAATCGTCGTTCATAATGAAAAAGTGGGAGGATAAAGGATTTCGAGTCAAGGGGGAGCAATCTCTCCCTTAGCCGTCTGTCTGTATCCTGTTTCTTGTGTCTAGTAACTTCTTTTTGACAGTATTTGTGTCAGCTCCTAATCTGGTCAAATGCCCCATTTTACGGCCGGGGCGTGCTTCGCTTTTTCCATATAAGTGGAGTTTGACTCCATCATCCTGAGCCATCTCAAACCAGTCCGGCCCATTACCTCCTGGCCCAGTCGGCCAAATATCACCCAATAAGTTCACCATGCCACATGCGGGCTGGACGGGTGATGAATCACCTACGGGCCACCCGATGATCGTACGCAATTGCTGTTCAAACTGACTGGTGATGTGCCCTTCGATCGTTAAATGGCCTGAATTGTGCGGACGCGGGGCGATTTCGTTGGCGATTAATTTGCCATCAGCGGTCACAAAAAATTCAATGCATATCAGGCCAACTAGATTTAATTTTTCCATGACCGTTTTGACAGAGAGAATGGCCAGCTGTGCCACTGAGTCTGAAAGTTCGGCCGGGATATATGACAGATCTAAAATATGATTAACATGATCATTTTCTATCGGGCCATAGCTTGTGAACCCTCCAAATTGATCGCGTGCTCCTAAAACCGATACCTCTCGATCAAAGTCAACCCATCCCTCTAAAATAGATGGTGCTTGACCAACTGTTTGCCATGCCGCTTCTGCCTCGGCCGGATCATTAATTTTGACTTGACCCTTGCCATCGTACCCAGACTCCGCCGTTTTTAAGACGGCCGGGACGCCTAGATTTTTTAGACCAACCTCTAAATCGCTTAGTTCGCGAACCGGGTGGAATGGGGTGACCTGGATGCCGATATCTTGCAGATAGCTTTTTTCACGGATTCGATTGCGTGCAATCGCAAGGATGCGTGGGTTTGGGTGGACCGGAACGATCTCTTCCGCCGCCATCGCCGACATGAGGGGGACATTTTCAAATTCATAAGTGATGACATCGACTTGCCGCGCAAACTCACGAATCGCTTCTAGATCGTCATAATCGGCCGTAATCTCTTTATCGGCCACCTGACCTGCAGGTGTGTTTTTACCCGGTGAGTAAACGACGGTTTCGATATTGTGTTGTCTTGCAACTTGGGCCAACATTCGGCCCAACTGCCCGCTACCTAAAATGCCTACTTTTTTCATTTGGCTATCTCGCTATTCGATGACCCCGTAAAAATGGGGGAGTGATGCTACTTTTTCGCCCCCGATTTGGATGCTTTCTAAGATCGATTGCTTGGCCCGTTCAAATCCGGCCTGGTCGGCCGCATGTACCGTGACCAAAGGTTCCCCGGCCGAAATCGGCTCTCCTACCTTCACCGGCATGACAAAGCCAACCGATGGGTCAATTTGATCTGTTTTTTGGACACGGCCACCGCCTAAAAAGACAACGGCGTACCCCAGTTTTTCAGTGTCGACCGCTTGAATAAAGCCGCTCGTCTCTGCCAATACATCGGCTATGAAACCTGCTTTTGGCAGCTTGCTCGGGTCATCGACCATGGTTAGGTCACCCGACTGTGCGGCAACCATCTGTTTAAATTTTTCAAAGGCCGACCCGTCGTCACGGGCATCTTGCAGGAGCTTTTCGGCCGCGCTTAGCCCGTCTGCCCGACCGGCAAGCACAAGCATGTAGCTGCCGATCTTAAGACAGTGGTTCCAAAAGTCCGCCGGGGTTGCTGGATCATTGGTTAGGGCTTGAATCGCTTCGTAAACCTCTAGGCCGTTTCCGGCCGCATGCCCCAAAGGTTGATTCATGTCTGATAAGACAGCAACGGTTTTCCGGCCGGCATCCTTGCCGATATTGACCATGATTCTTGCGAGCGTTTGCCCATCCTCGACCGTTTTGATAAACGCCCCAGAGCCGATTTTGACATCGAGCACAATCGCATCGCTACCCGCCGCTAGTTTTTTAGACATGATCGAGCTGGCGATGAGGGGCATGCACCCTACAGTGGCGGTGACATCACGTAATGCATAAAGCTTGCCATCGGCCGGGGCCAGGCTGGCCGTTTGCCCTGCTAAAACAAGCCCTATTTCAGCCACTTGGCTTTTGATTTTGTTGATCGGCAAATTGGGGGTCCAGCCGCTAATCGCTTCCATTTTGTCTAGCGTGCCACCGGAGTAGCCTAGCCCACGGCCGGACATCTTCGCGACAGGTACGCCGCATGCCGCTACAAGGGGGAGAACGACCAAGGTTGTTTTGTCCCCTACGCCACCGCTTGAATGCTTGTCTACGATGAAATCGAGCGTGTCGTGCAGATCTAGCGTTTCGCCTGAAGCGACCATCGCAAGGGTTAGGTCGACCGTTTCACGCCGATTCATCCCGTTGATGTAAATCGCCATCAATAGGGCAGACGCTTGGTAGTCAGCGATATCACCGGCCGTGTATGCCTGAATAAACCAATTGATTTCTTCGGCCGTTAGCTCCTGCTTGTCTCTTTTCTTGCTAATAATCTCTACAATATTCATGGTATTTAATGGGTGAGTCTAACTGTTCAGTAAATCAAAAAATCAGTTTTTAGACGGTATAAACAGGATTTTCAGGATGATGTTTTCTTGGTAATTGATCCTGCTTATCTTGTAGATCCTGTCAGAAAATTAATTATCAAACAGTCTTTTTGGGGGAAGGGTTGATTCTTCAACCTGTTTTGCCCGATTCGCCCGGAAATTCGCTAGTTTTTCTCTTAAGTTTTGGTCTTGATTGCCTAGAATCTGAATCGCCAACAGGGCGGCATTGATTGCACCCGCTTTGCCGATCGCCATGGTGGCAACCGGTACACCGGCCGGCATTTGTACAATCGAGAGGAGTGAGTCCATTCCGTTAAGTGCCTTGCTTTGTACCGGCACCCCGATCACGGGGACCAGTGTGTGTCCGGCCGTCATGCCTGGTAGGTGGGCCGCACCACCTGCGCCAGCAATAATGACTTCTAGGCCGCGCTCGGCCGCTTGTGCCGCATACTCAACCATTAAATTGGGTGTGCGGTGTGCCGAAACAACTTTTGTTTCGTATTGAACCCCAAATTGGTCAAGCATTTCGGCCGCATGCCGCATCGTTTCCCAATCTGACGTACTGCCCATGATGACACCGATTTTCATGTTTTTTGACTCTTTCATAATTTATTTGTAATTTTTCAGTACCCCAACTACGTTCGCCAGATTGGCCCAGTTTTTAGCATCTCTTTCCGCAGAACACAGATCCTTTTGTCAAACTGGACCAAACTGCTGAATAATATTTAGTTTTGGGTTTTAGAAGCGACCCATGAATTCAAATTCTTTTGAATACGGCTCAGCTTGTCCCCATGATAGGGTTCAAACGCCCGGCCGGTTAGACGTTCGTAGGTTTCGATATAGCGTCCGCCGACCGTTGCTCGGAACTCATCCGGCATGGTTGGTGGGGTGCCTTCACCCCGATACCCTTGTTTGGCGTACCACTTGCGCAAAAACTCTTTGTCGAAATTCTCAGGCTCTGTGCCTGGTTTGTAGCTGTCTTTAACCCAAAATCGGCTAGAGTCCGGCGTGTGAATTTCATCGATGAGGGTTAACTCACCATCGACGAGCCCGATTTCATATTTTGTGTCTACTAAAATCAAGTTCGCTTCGGCCGCTTTCGCCTGACCGCGTAAAAATAGGGCGATCGCCTTTTCTTCTATCTCTTGCCACAACTTTGGCGAGACGATGCCCCGGTCTAAAATCTCACAGCGAGTGATCCGTTCATCATGCTGACCTTGGGCCGCTTTCGTTGTGGGGGTGATGATCGGGTTGGGCAACTGGTCATATTTTCGTAAACCATCGGGCAATGCGATGCCGTAAGGGGTGCGTTCACCTTGATCGTACAAATACCACAGCGACGTGGTGGTGACTCCGGTTATAAAGCCGCGTACCACAACTTCAATCGGGATCGGTTCAGCCTCCCGGCCGACCGTGACATTGGGATCTGGCACATCGATGACATGATTGGCCATGATGTCGGCCGTTTGTTCAAACCACCATTGGGCCAACTGATTGAGCACCTGCCCTTTGTGCGGAATGAGGCCCAAGATGCGGTCGAACGCACTGACGCGATCGGTCGTAATTAAAAAACGCTGATTATTTGCCTCATCGAGATAAACATCGCGGACCTTTCCGTCGTATTTCTCACCCAAATGGGGGAAGTCAGTTTTGTCGAGTGTGTGGGGCAAAGCTGCCATGAGTTCTTCGTGTGTGAGCATAGAATTG
>JAHDEB010000243.1:3937-8602 GCA_020629055.1 Chloroflexota bacterium | reverse complement strand
GATCTAGTTTTAAAGGTAGGACTTTCGCTCTCCCCCTCCCAGCCTCCCCCGATGGGGAGGAGCAAAATTCCCCTCCCGCGGGGAGGGGCTAGGGGAGGGTTTGAGTTGCAACCAAGCGAAAGTCCTAAAAGGGATGGGGAGCGGCGATTAAATCGCCCGAGAGCTTTAGGGTGCCATGCAAAAATCATTGGCGATGCCTACTTCGCATTGCATGATAATCAGTGCATCAATTGAATTGGATCCGCCGTCTTCGTTGACGTTTCCGGCGGCTGCGTAAAGTTGGGTGGCCGAGTCGCTTAACGGACACTGGCCTGCATCTGTGCGCAAACTGACATCAAATTGTAACACGGCCAACGCATCGACTGCATCCATGTTGCCATCGCAATTCGGGTCGCCCAAAAAGCCAACAGTCACTTCGTCTGCAACGGTTAATGTTGCGGTTGTGGCTGCCCCGTGAACATTGCTATTAAATGCCCCTGCGCCCGATACTGCGGTGACACCGGCACCATACAGCGTATAGTTGCCTGGGGTGATCGGGGCGGTCCAGCTAAATTCAAACGACATCTCGCCATCTTGCAAAATGGCCGGCCGGGCATGAGCGATTTCGAGATCACCTTCAAATGTGTCGATGCAAGTTACATTTGAATTGTCCGGTTCATCGAGGTCGGTACATGCTTCGGGGGATTCTCCGCGCCCGATAATCGTACCGGCATCAGTCGCAACATTAAATCCCGCTGTAGTCACATCTGGATTTGTAGATGTGCGTCGTACTGTAAAAACTAAATCAACCGTTTCGCCAGGCATAATGTTGGCAGGTGCAGACAGTTCTAGCTCTGGGGTGTCTGTGCCGAAATGGCAATTGCTACAGGTGCCGCCCTGCTTGCCGCTGCGACCTGTGCGCCCATACGGACGGGCATATAACACACTGGCCATAGAGGCACCGCTGACGATCAATATGAACAGTAAATACAAAACGCGATTGGTTTTCATAAGGATTTATTTTCTTTAGCTATTGTAGATGAGGGATCTAAGGAGGAGAGATTGATTATGGCAAAATATTTCAATTTTATGCATGTGCATAATAGATAAACTAAGATACCATTCTTGCGGGAGGCCTTACAGTAAAATCGATCATATCAATCACGCACATTTGTGATTATTTAGGACTGACGATTCAATAAAATATCGAACTGATTCATCAGTTATGCAGGAACGGGGGAGACAACTTCGTTGTTTAATTTTATTTCCGTTCCTTAGGAGTAGAAGATGTCGGAAAACGGAACCACTGAAAAGGCAAAACTCAACAAATATAGCTCGGTAATTACTCAGCAGAAAAAACAGGGCGCTTCGCAGGCGATGCTTTATGCAACAGGCATGACTGAAGATGACATGAACAAACCTCAGGTGGGGATTGGGAGTGTTTGGTATGAAGGCAATAGCTGTAACATGCATTTAATGGCGTTGGCCAAAAAAGTGAAAGACAGCGTGACTGAAGCCGGTCTGGTTGGCATGCGGTTTAATACGATCGGGGTGAGTGACGGGATTTCTATGGGGACAGACGGCATGAGCTATTCTTTGCAGTCTCGGGACCTGATCGCAGACAGCATTGAAACGATTATGGGTGCCCAATGGTACGATTCGCTGATTACGCTGCCTGGCTGTGACAAAAATATGCCAGGCTGTATTATGGCGATGGCCCGTTTAAATCGGCCGTCGATCATGATTTACGGTGGCACGATCCGTGCTGGACATCACAATGGGCAAAAACTAGATATTGTTTCAGCTTTCCAAAGCTATGGGGAGTATATTGCCGGGCGCATTACTGAAGAAGAACGTCAAGCGATTGTGCGCCATGCTTGCCCGGGTGCAGGTGCTTGTGGTGGTATGTACACAGCGAACACGATGGCGAGTGCGATCGAGGCTTTGGGGATGAGCTTGCCATACTCCGCTTCGATTCCGGCCGAAGAGAAAGAGTCTGAATTAAAAGAAGCGGGTGAAGTCATTAAATATTTGATGGAGCATGACATTAAGCCATCTGACATTATGACCCGCGATGCGTTTGAAAATGCGATGGTGCTGGTTATGGCGCTGGGTGGTTCGACCAATGCGGTTCTGCACCTTATTGCGATGGCGCGTGCGGTGAATATCGACTTGACGATTGCGGATTTCCAAGCTGTAAGTGAAAAGGTTCCGTTTTTGGCGGATCTAAAACCATCTGGCAAATATGTGCAGGAAGATTTGCATGGGATTGGTGGCACCCCGGCCGTCATGAAATATTTGCTGGAGCTGGGCTTAATCAACGGTGATTGTTTGACAGTAACAGGCAAAACTTTGGCCGAAAACTTGGCTCAATTGCCCGGTCTGCCAGAGGGGCAGGATATTATCCGGCCGTTAGATAATCCGATTAAACCAAGCGGTCATTTGCAGATTTTGTTCGGAAATTTAGCTCCCGGCGGCTCTGTCGCAAAAATTACGGGAAAAGAGGGTGAAATTTTCACCGGTACCGCTAACTGTTTTGACTCCGAAGAGGATATGATTAAGGCGTTGGAAGAAGACCAGATTAAAAAAGGTGACGTGGTTGTCATTCGGTTTGAAGGACCGAAAGGGGGACCCGGAATGCCAGAGATGTTAACCCCAACGAGTGCGATCATGGGTGCGGGCTTAGGCAGCGATGTTGCCATGCTCACGGACGGCCGTTTTTCAGGTGGATCACACGGCTTTATCGTCGGACATATTACCCCTGAAGCCCAAGAGGGCGGTCCAATCGGCCTTTTGCAAAATGGTGACAAGATTACAATCGATGCGATTAACAACAAGCTAAGTGTAGATTTGACCGATGCAGAGTTGGAAGCGCGTCGGGCGAAATGGGTTATGCCACCTTATAAAGCGACACGAGGCACCTTGTATAAATATATTAAAAATGTAAAATCAGCTTCAGAAGGATGTGTCACCGACGAATAGACTTGGGGCTAACTTAGAACGGTATAGCACGCTTGGAAATAGCTTTTAGGGCATTGACAGTGCGTTTTTGTAGTTTGGCTTTTTTCGCAAATGTCTTAACCTTCAGCCCTTCGTTCTATGTAGGCGCATATGCTCAATTTGATGTCAGAGATGGAAACAAATAATAATTCAGACCTTGATATTTCCGTTTTGCCTAACGGTATTCACGTTTATAAGCTGGCCAATTGGTCGAACGCTGGTCTTACGCAATGGGAAGACTCATTAAGCACCAGGCTGGATGAGGCGGATAATTTTATTTACTCTATTTATGACATGCGTCATCTCGATACGATTTCGCCACGTGGCTTTGAATTTGCAAACAAGCTTGAAGCCCATCCGAAAAGCCAATTGTCTTTTAGTGTTGCGGTGCTAAAAAGCCGTCGGCTGGCGATTTTGGTTGACGCGGTTATCAACATGCGTCGAAACAGTGGGCATAATCGTATCTTTTTTAGTTTGGAAGATGCGGCCGAATGGCTGCTGAAGAAAATGGAGGAAAACGGGCAACTTAACCCGCCACCTTCAACATCAGATCCAGATCGAAGCGATGAGTTAAATCGTTAGATCGAACAATGAATAGTTAAACCAAAGCCCCTGCTTTTCAGTAAAATGAAAAGCAGGGGCTTTTTTTATGCCCGTAATTTGTTCACAAATGCGGCCGTGGCTTGCCCAATTTCGGTGGGGGAATCCTCTTGGATAAAGTGTAGCCCTTTGACGGTGATTTCCTCTTGATTAGGTAAGCCCTGAGCCGTTTTTCGGATATCGCCGGTCATGATAATGCCGGGGTCTGCGTTGATGTATAGCTTGGGCGGGCTGTCATCTGACTGGAGCCATGCAAAGTAGTTGGCCACGATTTCATGGACATCGGCCGGGCTGCCATCAAACGGAATTTCGCGAGGCCAGGTTAATGTCGGCCGACGACTTTCACCAGCCTCTAAATAGGGCTCACGGTAGACGTTCATTTCTTCATCGGTAAGTTTTCGGATGATGCTTGAAGGGAGGATGCGTTCAACGAAGAAGTTCCGGTTGATGACGAGGTCTTCCCCTTTTTCGGATCGCATCCCTTGAAAGATACCGCGAGCGTTTTCGGGCCATTCGCTCATCGAAACCGGCCGTAGAATCGCTTCCATGTAGACGATACCTTGAATACGATCTCGGTGTTCGTTGGCCCAATGAAAACCAAGCCCGGAGCCCCAATCGTGGATAACAAGCACGATATTGTCTCCGAGGTTCATCGCATCCATCCAGGCATTCAGGTATTTATAGTGGTCTACAAAACGATAGTTTCCGCTAGGGTTTTTGCCCGATTTCCCCATGCCGATTAGGTCTGGGGCCAAAAGGCGGCCGCAACCTTCTGAATGCGGCATGATATTGCGCCAAAGGTACGATGATGTCGGGTTGCCATGCAGGTAGACGATAGGGTCCCCTTCACCTTCGTCGATATAGGCCATGTCACTGTCTAAAATTTTGATGCATTTGTAATCGTACATTGAATCCTCTCTTAAAACTTTTGGCTGATGATATCTGTTTTAGAGAGTGTATCGATTAATGGTGATTGAACAAATACGAAGGTGTGTATTATCGGACCCCATTCGATTAGAAGGTTAGAAGGCTGAGGGGAGGAGATATTTGCAAAGGTAGGGATGAAAGAGGTCGGCATGGGCCTTG
>JAHDEB010000243.1:0-3837 GCA_020629055.1 Chloroflexota bacterium | reverse complement strand
TGAGGGGAGGAGATATTTGCAAAGGTAGGGATGAAAGAGGTCGGCATGGGCCTTGTATATTCAAAATCAAGTTTGGATCGACCTCTTACATCCTGTGGTTGTGAAATTTCTGCCATGTTGGGGGCGTAAGGGACGGTTCGCGCCTTGATTCCCCTTTATGAAAATTGATTTCCCGTCCCTTTCGCCCCTACGATTAATCCAAATTGGCCTACTTTGATGGGTTTTAAAAAGGTGTCAACCCCTCATGATTTAAAGGGGAGTGGGTGAATGTGAAGGCACAAAGTGGACCCTTATACCGTTTGAGTTTAAAACGAATATGGGCGAGTGTAGAGACGGTTTAAATCTATAAGACCTGAGTTTGGCATAAGCATTAATTGCAACGGGTTACACAGATTAACACGGAAATACGATTCAGAATCAGCAAAAATCAGTGCCATCCGTTACAAAAGAGGACATAAAATGGTTAAACAGAATCGAGGTGATAAGAGAAACCGGGAATGCTTTGGATAGGCTGTCGTCTGTGATTGGTTTGTGTTTAGCTTTTTTGTGAATTGTGATCGATCGAGTCGATATAGATCTTGCTAAGCTCCACGACCGCATAGGAGCGGGTAACGGCTAATTCCGCCTGCTGAAGAATTTCTCGAGACCGTCGAATCGCATGGTGGGTTTGCGATAATGACTTTGCTTTGTTTTTAATGTTTTGCCCGACGGCGACTGTTCCAATTTTATTTGCATGGGTCATGAATTATTTACTCCAAAACGGGGAGAGACGATGGCTGGTGTGTTACAAGTTAAAGAGACAGAATCGTAAATTGTAGTGCTTTAATGGTGCAACGATTATTTGATTTGTCAGAGGCGCTGTGAACATTTCTATTGGAATGAAACATTCTTTTAGATCGCCTATAGCTTTTTCTTAAACTTGTCTCTGCTTTTGATATTCGCTGATTCCCCAACGATGATGTGGGTTACTACTCGCCGTATTTTCTACAAAACAGAATCGGTGGGCAATCATACTATTTTCCTGTTGCCTAAAATCTCTCCTATATTTGGTACTTATGTCTCTACTCGGGCGTAACTTTTAGCCTACAATTTTAGGGTTCATCACTCGGGAATCTGTGCCTGTAACGATTATGCACGCTGTCTATCGCTGTTTGTTTCAAAGAGTCTGAAAGCTTCAGACTCTAGCCATAGTCAAAGGCAGCGGAAATTGATGGAGTAGATTGATGGAGATTAATCCCGAAAAAGAATCTGAGAAGTTATTCATGGATTCTCTACGAAAAAACGCCTTGGAGAAGATGGGGGAACCTATTCGCCCGTCTTTATTACAGGTAAAAAAAGAGGAGATTGATCCGAAGTCGCTGAATTTGAAAATGGCACAGCGGTTGATAGAGGAGCTGCAGGTCTATCAGGTTGAGTTGGAGTTGCAAAACGAGGAGCTGAGAAGTGCTCAACAGAGTTTAGAACTTTCCCGAGACCAATATGCGGAGCTGTATCATGAAGCGCCAGTCGGGTATATGACGCTCGACGACAATGGACGAATTACTGAAGTTAATAAGACCGCGTGTGCGTTACTGGGACACGAAAATTCGAAACTGATCAATCATCCATTTTCAACCTATGTCGCGCGTATCGACTCGAACCGGTATTTCGACTTCCTAAACAGTGTTTTTAACGAAACGCCGATCGGTGAAGCTACTTCTACGGAACTAAGAATAAGAACGGCCAATCATATTCAAAACTATGTGGAATTGACCGCCGTTGTTCGGCTAGAGCTGCAAACGGGTAAACGGCTGTGTCGCTTGGTGCTTCAGGATGTTCAAGAACGGAAGCGGCTAGAAGAGCGGCAACGGCTTTTGCAAGCGGCCGTTGAATACAGCACAGATGGCATCTCGATTAGCGATATGCGTCAGCTAGATAATCCGATTATTTACGCAAGCCCTAAGCTGGAAGAGATTTCCGGTTATTCTGCTGCTGAATTAGAGGGGGGAAACTGGCGCATGCTTTACGCTGAGGAGCCGGATGAGGAAGCGAAAAGCTTGATGCGCGAGGCGCTGAGCTTGGGTAGAGAGTGCCGGACAACGGTGCGGAATATTCGCAAAGACAAAACACCGTTCCATTGTGAAGTGACACTCTATCCGTTAAATGATGAAAAGGGGATGGTCAGCCACTATGTGAGCGTTATCCGAGACATTACAGAGAAACGCAAGACGGACCAAGCGATTTTACAGGCTCAACGGCTCGATTCGATTGGGGTGTTGGCTGGTGGCATTGCGCATGACTTTAATAACATTTTGCACGGGGTCATGGTTCAATCTACTTTGGCTTTGAAAAAATTAGATGAGAGTCATTCGGCACGGAAAAATGTCAAAAAGGCCTATCAAGCCACTGAAAGGGCGGCCGATCTGACTCGCCAGCTGTTGTCTTATGCGGGGCGGGGTAATTTTGAGGTCACACATATTGATTTAAATCAGCTTATTCCTGAAACGCATCAACTCGTTTCAAGCACGATCCCTTCTGATATTACAATTAAGTCAGAGATGTCGAATAAGCCACTTGTGGTTGAAGCTGATACGGGTCAAGTGCAGCAGATATTGCTGAATTTGATTATGAATGCGGCTGAATCGATCGAGTCACGAGGGCAGATTACGATAAAGAGCCAAAAGTTTAGGGTGAATGCAGACAAAGGGTTTAGCCAAGTTATTCAGAATGGTGAAGTGTCTGGCCAGTTGAACCCGAATAAGGCGTATGCCCTTATCGAGGTTGAGGATGATGGCTGTGGCATGGACGAAGATACGATGTCACGGATATTTGATCCGTTTTATACCACCAAAGAGTTGGGGCACGGTTTGGGCTTAGCGGCCGCGCTTGGGGTGATTCGGACCCATAATGGGACGATCCAAGTTGAGAGCCGGGTCAATGTGGGAACGAAGTTCTCCGTATTCCTACCTTTAACAGATGAAGTGTCTTCTATCGGGCCAAGCCCGATCCCTGAAATGTCTGAAGACATTATTCCAGGCGAACCGATGATTTTAATCGTAGACGACGATGCAAATGTACGTGACACCTTAGACTCTGCTCTTGAATTCTTAGGATGTCGGGTCATCAGTGCGGTTGACGGGATCGATGGGATTGAAAAATATAAAGAAAATTTGGCAACGATTGACCTTGTGCTTATGGACTTCCATATGCCAGGGATGGATGGGGAGGAAACATTTACATATATCAGAAAACTAAATCCAGATGTGCGCTGTGTGTTTTCATCTGGGTTTGCACCGGATAAGACGCGAAAAGATTTAGGAGATGGTGACGGCCGGATTGATTATCTGCAGAAACCCTATGATTTACAGACCTTAAAAACGACAATCACGCAGATTTTGACTTAATATGCTAGGTATTAATTTTCGAGTTATACTAAATTTGAGAACAATATTTGTTGCACAGATCATGATCGACACCGGTCGAAGCCCTGCATGTGCGGCATGATGGCATTTATCAAAACTAGGGACCTGTGGGATTGCATTAAAATTACCGTTACTTTCTGAACGCTCAGAGAATGTTTAAAAACACCCTCACCCCAGCCCTCTCCCTCAAGGGAGAGGGAGCTGACTCCCTTCTCCCCCTGGGGAGAAGGTGCCCCGTAAGGGGCGGATGAGGGGGAATAATCACTTTTTAAACACTCTCTCAAACCTAACTCAGCTTTGGGTGATATTTTGTGATTATTCAGCCCCCCAACTATTTTCGCCAGATTGGCCCAGTTTTTAGCTTATCTTTTCGCAGAACACAGATCCTTCTGTCAAACTGGACCAAACTGCTGAATAAATACGGTATTTTGTTATT
>JAHDEB010000242.1 GCA_020629055.1 Chloroflexota bacterium | reverse complement strand
TTATCTACACCCCAGGTGCTGGCGTTATCGAAGCTGCTATGGCTGAGATGGACGATGGTGAGATGATGTCAGAGTTTGACGTTAACATCACCGTTTGGGCCGATGAAACCCGTGCTCCAATCTTGAACGAATTGAAAGAAGCATTCCAAAACGAATATGGCGTAGGCCTAATCGTGGAAGAAGTTGCTGACATCAACGACCAATTCCCAATCGCTGCACCAGCAGGTGAAGGACCAGACGTATTGATCTTGGCCCATGACCGTATCGGTGGCTTCTATGCTAGCGGTTTGTTGGCCCCAATCGACATGGGCGGCCGTGAAAGCGAGTTCTATACCGAAGCGATCAACGCATTTACCTATGAAGGTGAGCTCGTTGGTATGCCTTACGCGGTAGAGAACCTAGGTTTCTTCTACAACGCTGACATGGTTGAAACTGCTCCAGCAACTTGGGATGAAGTGATCGAAGTAGGTGGTGGTATGGTTGATGCTGGCGATGCGACCTATGCGATCGCATTCACTGGTACAACCTATGACATGTTCCCACTACAAACCGCCTTTGGTGGATATGTATTTGGACGTGGCGATGCTGGTTATGACCCATCAGACGTTGGAATCGACAGCGAAGGTATGATCGCTGCTGGTGACTTTGTTGGTTCTAACATCGAAGCTGGTTACATCAGCAACAGCACCGACTGGGACACCGCTCATCTTCAATTTGAGACAGGCGAAATCCCATTCTTGATGGCTGGACCTTGGGCTTTGGACCGCATCCGCGAATCAGGCGTCAACTACGCAATTGCTGAATTCCCAGATGGTGGACAACCATTCTTGGGTGTTCAAGGGTTTGCTGTTAACGCACTAAGCGACAACGTTTTGTTGGCACAAGCCTTCTTGACCGAGTTCGTGGCAACTGTTGATGTGATGACTGAATTGGCAGAGTCTGGCAACCGTCCATCTGCTCACCGTTCTGTTGTTAGCAACGATGCTGACTTGATCGCTATGGGTGCTGCGGGTGAAAACGCGCTTCCAATGCCCGCGATCCCGGAAATGGGTTCAGTTTGGGGCTCATGGGGTGACGCATTCGCGTTGATCATGAGTGGCGAACAAGGTGCATCTGATGCATTGACCAACGGTGCAGCACAAATTCGTGACCTGATCGGTGGTTCAGCCGATGGTATGGTTAACGTTCCAGGTTCTTGGCAGGCTGCGGCCGGATGCGAAGGTGACTGGGACCCCGCTTGTGAAGCGACCGCTCTAACCGATAATGGTGACGGCACCTACTCAGGCACATTCGACCTTCCTGCTGGCGACTACGAAGCTAAAGTGGCTTTGGACGGCGCATGGGGCGAAAACTACGGTGTTGACGGCAAAGCTGATGGCGATAACTACGCCTTCACCATTGCGGCCGACGGCCCTGTTACCTTTACCTTCGATTCAGACAGTAAATTGTTGACAATCGACGGCTAATTTTAGTAGATCAGCGGGTCAGTAGATCGGTAGGTCCGTTTGTTGGTTAAACAGCGAACGCCTACCGATAAACTGGCCTGCTGAAAAACTGAATAATAAAAAGGGAGGATCGTCGATGACGGCCCAATCATTAACAAAACCGGATCGTATGAGCGGGACAAACGGCACGCTGTCAGCCATTATGCTGCGCTTGGTCCTGCTGTTGGCAATCGACGCATTTGCCATTTGGTTTGCATTGGGGGCTTTTGGAGAGGGGTTTTTCGCATTAGGGATCGCTATTACTTTAGTTACTGCGGTAGTCAACTATATTATTTTAGTCAACGACATGTACCCTTTACGTTGGATGGTGATGGGGCTGGTGTTGATGCTGATGTTTTCGATATATCCCATCATATTGACCCTAATTGTAGCGTTTACCAATTACGGGGATGGGCATTTACTGACTAAACCGCAATCGATAGAACAAATTGTAAAAGCCCGCTATTTGCCTGAAGGTGGGGCTGCATTTTCATGGACAGGCTTTATAAATGAAGCTGACGAATATGTCTTGTTTTTGCAGAACGAGGCTGGTGAGGGGTTCGTTGCATACCCTGGACAAGCGTTAATCGGGGTCGCTGATGCCTCTGACTTGGGTGAGCTTGATGACGATGGGATTCCGGCCGGCATTGGGGAGTACAAGCGTTTAAATGCACTACAAGTTGCGGCAAATAAAGATATCACGAACATTCAGTTTGGGACGGAGTTAGACGGAGTCAAAATTCGTACCCCAAAAGAAGCGGCCCAACTTGAACAAAAATATGAATACGATGCTGAGAGAGACATCTTGCTTGATTTGGAGACCGGTACAGAGTTCTTCCCAAGAGAAGGGACATGGGTTTCGAATGGGAGCGAAGAGCTAACTTTTGGATTCCAAGCGAACGTTGGTTTAGATAATTTTACCCGCTTTTTTACTAGCCCAGCATTTCGTGGTCCGCTGTTGCGCATTGTGGCTTGGAACTTCGCTTTTGCGTTCTTAAGCGTCTTTATGACATTTGCTTTGGGGCTCGCGATCGCCTACATCTTTAATGATCCATCGCTCCCCGGCCGAAAGGTGATCCAATCCCTGCTTTTAATCCCCTACACGATTCCAGGTTTAATCACCATTCGTATTTGGAAAGGGATGTTTAATGACGAAGTTGGGGTTATCAATCGGTCACTGGACGCGATTTTCCCGCCGATCAATGAGTTTTTTGCGCAAATTCCTTTGCTTGATTGGATAGAACTGACAGCCCCTGGCTGGACGGTAAATGGATGGGCGGCTAAAGCTGCGATTTTAATCGTTAATCTGTGGCTGGGTTATCCATACTTTATGCTGATTTGTAGCGGTGCGTTGCAAGCGATCCCAAAAGATTTATATGCGGCGGCCGAAGTTGACGGAGCCAACGGTTGGCAGCGTTTTTGGAACATCACCTTGCCTTTGTTGTTGGTAGCGGTTGGGCCACTATTGGTTGCGTCGTTCACGTTTAACTTCAACAACTTTAATCTAATTTTCCTGTTTATCGAAGGAGGCCCACCGATTGCGGGGGCAACGACCCGAGCTGGACATACAGATATTTTGATCAGTTATGTGTATAACTTGGCATTTGCGGCCGGTCGTGGGAAAGAATACGGTTTAGGGGCCGCGATTACAATCGTTATTTTTGCGATTGTGGCGGTTATCACCTTGATGCAATTTAGGTACACCCAAATGTGGGAGGAGGTTGGCGAAAATGTCTAGATTAACCATGAAGCAGCGCCGGATTTGGGGATATGTCATTCGTTGGCTCATCGCCCTTATCTTAATCGCGTTCTCGCTTTTCCCCGTTTTGTGGATCGCTTCATCCGCTTTTAACCCGTCAAATACTTTGGCTTCGGCCACGTTGATCCCGAACAACCTAGGTATGGGGAATTTCCACAAACTGTTTAATACCCCCGGCCGACCGTTTGGCCGTTGGCTGTGGAATTCGATCAAGATTTCAGGGATTACCACGATATTGTCAGTATCAATTACGACGTTGGCCGCTTACGCCTTTTCTCGTTTTAGGTTTAGTGGTCGGGTCAATATGCTCAAAGGGATCTTATTGGTGCAGGTTTTCCCCGCGCTGTTGGCGATCATCGCAGTGTTTACCCTCGTAACCCAATTCGAATCGATTATTCCAGCTATCGGTTTAGACACCCATGCAGGCTTAATCTTGGTCTATTTGGGTGGGGCGATGGGTGTCAATGTTTGGCTGATGAAAGGGTTCTTCGACACCATTCCGCGCGCCATTGACGAAAGCGCCATGGTCGATGGGGCAACCCATTGGCAAATCTTTACCCTGTTGCTTTTGCCCCTTATGCGGCCGATGCTGATTGTGGTGGGTATTTTGTCGTTTATCGGCACCTACGGCGACTTCATTTTGGCCCGCATTCTGCTTAAAAGCGCGGATCAATATCCGCTAATGGTTGGCCTGTTCTTGTATACGGCCGGGCAGTTTTCACAGCAGTGGGGCGCATTTGCGGCCGGTGCTCTGATCGGTGCGGCTCCGATCATGATTGTCTACCTGCTCTTGCAAGATCAGATCGTAGGCGGTTTGACGCAGGGTTCAGTCAAAGGATAAATTAAAAAGGCTGAAGGATAAAAGGGGGATCATCAGATCCCCTTTTACTTTTATGAGATCTTCAATTTTTAATCGGCTTGCGGCCGTGGTTTTCTTGGGCTTGTTGATGTTTATCAGGCCGGTACAGGCGCAGGACGAAGAAACGATTTTTGTTGATGTCAGCCAAACGGCCGGCATTGGTGACAATCGGCGCGGCAGTGAAAAAGCGATCGGGCAAGCTTGGGGAGACGTTAACAATGATGGTTGGCCCGATCTGTACGTGACCGATCATGCGGGGCCGAACAGCCTGTATCAAAACAATGGGGACGGGACGTTTAGCCTCTCGTCGTTTAACAACAAAGTCGTTTTACCTGAAAAATATAGCACTGGGGCGATCTTCATCGATTATGACAACGATGGATGGCAAGATTTGTACGTGCTGGCGTGGGGTGAAAATACGCTGTTTAAAAATTTAGCAGGAGAAGGGTTTACAAAAGTTACGGCTGACGCTGGGATCGGGGGCGGAGACAAAAACAGCAAAACGGCATCTTGGGGAGACTTTAACCAAGATGGTTTCTTAGACCTGTACATTGCCAATTGGGCCTGTTATCCACGCTGTGGTCGGCCGCTATACGGCGATAGTGACAAGCTGTATCAAAACAATGGGGATGGGACCTTTACCGATGTGACGCAGCTATTGGGAGGCAAGATCACCGGATCTGGCTTTGTGGCTAGCTTTACCGATTTTGATAACGATGGGGATTTAGACATTTATCTGGTCAACGATGAGTTTATCAATCCGGTACGCAACGGGCTGTGGCGTAACGACGGTGCTGGGTGTGACGGCTGGTGCTTCACCGAGCTATCAGAATCGGCCGATGCGGACATACGCATGATGGGGATGGGGCTCACGACGGCCGACTATGACAATGATGGGGATCAAGATTTTTATATTTCAAATGTCAGTCACATGGTTTTGCTCGAAAACATGGGGGATGGTTCGTTTCAAGATTCAGCGGAGGCGGCCGGGGTTGATGCGGTTGGATCTGTAGGATGGGGCAACGTCTTTTTAGATTACGACAATGACGGCTGGCAAGACATCGTTTTGGGAGTAAGCGATGCGATGGGCAAAGAGGCTGAACCGCAAAATCGTCTCTACAAAAATCTTAAAGATGGATCGTTCGCCGATGTGTCCCAAAACAGTGGGATTAGTGGCCCAGAACGGACATTGGGGATTGCGACGGCTGACTACAATCGTGACGGGCAAGTTGATTTACTTGTCGGTAATTTTATCGACGGGTATCGCCTGTTTGAAAACCGATCTGAGTCAGACAATGGTTGGCTGGCGCTAAAACTGGTGGGGGATGGGCCGATTAATCGAGATGCTGTAGGTAGCGTTGTGAAAGTGACGACGGCCGATGGTATGACGCAGATGCGCGAGGTGATTGCGGGCTCTGGTCTTGGTGCCGGCAATGAGTTGACCCTGAACTTCGGGCTGGGCAAGTATACGACGGCCGAGCGGGTTGAAATTCGTTGGCCTGACGGGACCGTTGATTCGCTGGACAATGTCGTGGGCAATCGGCAGATGACCGTTCAATACGGGGTGGCGAGTGAGCGGCTGTTGCCTACTCCTACTGATCCTGCTAATGACACTTTGCCGATGATCGGGGCATTGCTCGGTGCAATCGCCATCTTGTTCTTAGGATTCAAAGCGATGATTGAATGATTGGCTCTACGCATCGCTTTAATAAACACATATGAAACTTCGAACTTTTATTTTAATCGGAATGGTGATGGCATTCATCAGCGGTTGTACTCAAGCTGAAGTCATCCCAACACCAACACTAACGGCGACACCAGCACCGACCCAAACCACCGTTCCCTCGGCAACCCCCATCTCCACAAATACCCCTGAACCGACCGCAACGCCGCTGCCCACTACGACCCCCGATCCCTTGAAAGTGGGGACGGCCGGTTTGCCTTGGTGGAACGATGTCGTCTTTTACGAAGTGTTTGTGCGCAGCTTCTACGATAGTGATGGAGACGGAATTGGAGATATCAACGGCCTAATCGAAAAGCTAGACTATTTAAATGATGGCGACCCATCGACGACAGATGATTTAGGCGTTACCGGTATCTGGCTGATGCCGATTATGGTTTCCCCCAGCTATCACGGGTACGATGTGGTCGACTACTATCAGATCGACCCTGACTACGGGACGAATGCTGATTTTAAGCGTTTAATGGACGAGGCACATAAGCGGGGGGTTGTAGTGATCGTGGATCTGATCATGAATCACACATCGACCCAGCATCCTTGGTTTAAGGCATCTAAAAACAGCCAGTTTGATAAACGGGATTGGTACGTGTGGGCGGAAGAAAGCCCCGGCACACGCGGCCCATGGGGGCAGCAGGTGTGGCACAAAGACCCGAGCGGCGTTTACTACGGGGTGTTTTGGGACCAAATGCCCGATTTAAACTATGAAAACCCGGCCGTGACCCAAGCGATGTACGATGCTGCCAAATTTTGGATGACCAGCATGGGAGCAGATGGCTTCAGGCTCGATGCGATTAAACATATGATCGAAGATGGGAACATTCAAGAAAATAGTCTCTCGACCCATGCGTGGATGGAAGATTTCTATACGTTTTATAAAGGGGTTGACCCTGATTTTTTCACTGTAGGAGAGGCTTGGACCAGTACGGAGCAAGTGATTGAGTACACGGGGGACGAGGTTGATATCGCCTTTCAGTTTGATCTGGCGCTAGATATTTTAAACGGGGCAAATTCAGGATTGGCCCCCGCATTCTACAAAACACAACAGCTCGTCTACGACTCATTCCCAAATAATCAATATGCGACGTTTATTACCAACCATGATCAAAATCGGGTAATTGATCAGTTACGGGGGGACGAAGATAAGGCCCGGATGGCGGCTTCGCTTTTGTTAACTGCCCCTGGCGTTCCGTTTATTTATTATGGGGAAGAGATTGGGATGACCGGCACCAAGCCGGATGAGGATATCCGTTTACCGATGCAGTGGAACAGCAACAGTCCCAAAGTTGGCTTTTCAACCAGTGGGAATTTGTGGCGCCCGGCCGCCGATGATTGGGTGACCAAGAGCGTGGCACGCCAAGAAGATGATCCTGAGTCTTTGCTCAATCACTATAAAACCTTGGTGCATCTACGCAATCAGCACGAAGCGCTGCGAGTGGGGGATTGGACCCTGATCGATTCAGACAGTGCCCGAATTTATGCGTTTTTACGTCATACAGAGAATCAAACGATTTTGGTGCTGATGAATTTGAATGCGAAGCAGGCGGTGACGGCCGATAAGTACAGCTTAAATCTTGATAGTGGCCCTTTAAACGGCGAAATGACGGCCGTGTCGCTGTTTGGACAAGATATGACAGGCAAGCTAGAGGTTGATGCAAGCGGTGGCTTTTCAGATTTCATCCCATTTGAACGGATTGAACCGCAAACATTGCACATGATTGAACTTCGTTAAACGATCTCGCGTAAAAGCTTATTCAGTTTTTTACGAACCGTTTCACGGGATGGGATTGTGTTCGGGTCATATCCTTTTTCATGAATCAATAGACGGTGGATGTCCTGAATTTTAAGCGTTGTTTTCCCATTTTTTAATGATTTTGGATCATTTTCGGCCAGTAATTCTCGTATATCTGTCAGAAACGTTGGGAAACGGGCTTCAACCGATTTGCGGCCGCGGTTCGATAGCCTTTTGCGAGCCGCATTTCGATCTTGCAGATCCTGCATGCCTAGACGGACTGTTCGTCGATTCCATCCAAATTTTTGCTCAGCCAGCCGCTGTCCCCCATACCCTAAAGTAGAGACCACCTGAGCCATGAAGATGCGTCGGCGTAATCCGCTCATCCGATTGGCTGTTTCGATGTAAGTTTTCGCTAATTCATCACTTACGCTTGCTTTGATATTTGGTTTTTGTTCGGCCGCTGACAAACGGATTTTTTCTCGCTGTTTATTGATATTATCGATGCGTTCCGCTTTGTTTTCCTGCCGAGCCTGTTTTTGCTGCGATAACTCTTTTTGCCCTCGCCTTACGGTGCCGCGATTCCAATGGAGCTTCTCTTCAACGTATCGTTGTCCCCCGCGCCCTAAGCTATTGACAACTTGCGCCATAAACAATCGCCGCTTTTCACCAGACAAATTATTGGCCGTTTGGCTATAGATTTTGATCATATTTTCTGACAGTGGCTCCATTGATTTGCTTTTTAGCTCCCCTGTAAAATATTTTGGGGAACTGATTTGGGATGATTTTGAAAATGGTTGCGATGTCCCAGTTTGCGCCTCTTGTGCCCCTTGCCGAATCATTTTTCGATCCCATCCCAAAACCCTTTCAGCATAACGCTGCCCTCCATATCCGAGTCTGTTTACAACTAGATGCATGAACCTGCGCCGTCTAACCGGCTCTAAACGGCTGGCTGTGTCGATAAACATTTGGATTTGCTCTTGCGAAAGATCGGGGCGTATTTTTTTTGGCATGGGTTAAAAAATGAATGCGATACAGATTTGCATTGGGGTATTTTAAATGTTGTTTCTTGACGAGTCAAACCAATAAAGGTTAAACTA
>JAHDEB010000241.1 GCA_020629055.1 Chloroflexota bacterium | reverse complement strand
TAGAGCACAGAACTCATAATTCTGGGGTCGGTGGTTCAAGTCCACTCTTCACCACTAAAATTTTTACCTATGCCAATCATGTAAGGGGCCTACACCACTCACAACAGACCAAACAACAAATAATTTAGAAAACAGTAGAACATTGTTCTCTGCTTCTATATTGGTTCATTTAATCCTATTGGAATAGCGCTATGGGGTGCAAGGCTCACTCTGTCTACTTCAATCTATCTATGGCTCAAGATTTTGTTTCTGAATAGGAAGCCCCAAATGAGGAAAGCAAATTATATCTTGGGGCCGCGTCACTATTGACCGGGTTAACTGTAAATGAACCGGTATCGGGGATCGCCAAGGTAACCAACGGAGACCAAGTCTTCAGATACTGTTTCACTAATTTTAAAAGATTGCTCGGGTTCCCTTCACCCTCACAAGCGACAACGATAAACCCATCATAATTGTTTTCACTTAAGCAACGCAAAACTTCAATATAGTTCAGCTCTTTATCCAATTGATGGCTATCAAACTCGTATACTTTTAGGTGGAACAGCTCAGCTTGGGCGGCCAGCTTTTTCCATGTTTGATCTTCATCAAGTTGCGGCAGTTTACTAGGGTCAAAGCAGATTCCGATATCTGGCACTTGGCTCAACATGCTCAAAAAACGATCTGTATTTGCAGATATCCCAAAATTATTCTCAACAATCGGTTTAACAGTTGGATACAGTTTATTGGCGATCGAAGAGATCAACTTGAGTCGGCTGACAACGATGTGATCAACTTCTGCACCCATGGCAGCGGCCCCACCAAGCGTAAATCGAAGGTATTTCGCCTTCAACGCTTGTGCAGTTTGGAATCCGGTGATGATGTATGCAAGTTCTTCCCGCCAGTCTGAATGGTCTAAGGTGAAATCGGAGTCGATCGCCCAAGAGATACATTCTACATCGTGCTTTTCAAGTTCTTGACCCAGCTTAGCGATTGTCGCAGCACGATATTTACGCTGTTTTTTAGGGCTAGCTTGATAGCCTAACGCATACCTGACCCACTGCTGTACACGAGAAAACCGGCCAACGGGGAGCATCGTATCATTTAACTCCACCAGGTTGATATTCGATTGTTTTGCCTTCTCTGGGACTTGAAGAAGATGTAAATCTCCGGCATAAAATGAGTCATGCCAAGTCCACGAGCTAACAGCGAGATTGATAATTGAGAGTTTCATGAAATTTAGGTCGGGAACTTCTAACCGAAATTGAAATGTTAGGATGTATTGTGAGAGTGTTTAAAAACTCTTGAGACGGGATTATTTGAACTTCTGAGTACAGATATTCAAGCCCATCAGACTTAACAGATAATCAGTGGCGGCCTAACGGCCGATTGATTACATGCCTTTTTTTACAAGAGTAGTTTTGAATAATTTCAATGAGCCTTTCAAAAAAATTACTACTGTTAAAAAAGATTAAAATTGAAACTGTGTTAAAAAACTACTTTACGAATCTGCTTTAACCCTGTTTGGCTAATCTCGATTCACTTATAGTGAGAATTTAAGGAAAGGTGCTTTTCGATTTTTCAAACACTAAATTTGTGGTGCGTTTGAGATTGAAAAGGTGTGACTTAACTACATTGATCAATACCCTTTTAAGCATTAAATCAATTTAAATCATGGAGGTAGTCTAACAGCGGTAACTTACATCATCCCTGTACACCCGGTAAATATTCAATTTTGCAAGTAAATTATTTATATTTGGTTCAAATCCAGCAAAGGAACTTGACACTATAGCCCCATCAAAGCAGCTCTCACCCACTGTCTCACAATCACGGATTACAATACGAGGATTATGGCGTAGAAGGTGCAAACTGTTTGCTTTTCCAGAGGTAGAGCAAGCCCAAGCGATTTTGGGAAATTGATGAACTACTAAATTTTGCGATGTTAAATGAAGTTGAAGAACCCAAATATAGTTTTAGCGGAATGATTCAAGCGATTGAATCTGCTCATGTAAGATTTCCAGCAAGACATCGTTCCCTTTTGGGCTTAAATGAGTGTCTTGGTTAAGGTAAATTTTTTCTCCAGCACGTGCATTTTCTCTCAATTGGGGCGTTGGGTCAATGCAATTGATCTTGTTATCTGCACAAAAAGTGAGTAACGCTTCCCGATTCTCTTCCATTTGATCGATTTTTGCGATGTCAAAATCAGTTTCGGTCTCAATTTGCTGTCGGTAAACTTCCTCTTTATATGGTACAGGGAAAACCAATAACTCAATCCCTTCCTCGTCAAGTCGCTCTTTTGCAGCAAGCAACGCAGCGAATCCTTCTGTCTGCCCTAGCTGGTTTTTCTCTAACGACAGGTCGGCCGTCTGCCACGAATATGAGCGGCCGAAAAATAGAGGTTCCCCTTGCACATCAATAGAACCCGTATCAGCCTGTGATAAATAACTCTCGCTCCCATAATCACTGCTATTTGTGAATACATCTATCATCGTAAATACGATCGAGTTTTCTACCAGCCAGCTTTTCTCATCGATCGCAGATCGGTCGGTGGTATCTGTTTGCCCCCACTGGTATTTCAACCCATAGTCTTCATTGTTGTCATTGCCGTACCACTGCCATAAAACGACTTTGGGTTTATAGGGCAGGCCAAAGGTAAATAAAATATTTGCATGACTGACCCCTCCGGTGGCACCTTGCCCTAGATTGACCACGCTTAAGCCATGGTCAGTCTCCAACCGTCTGGTCCAGCAGTCGTCATATTCTGTAAAGCAAAATGTGAAGGAATCACCGACTGCGACCACATCAACGGGCCAACGCGGTTCCCAATCGGCCGAATCTACCCGAAATCCTATATTCGAGTCTGGATTTAGCCAGTTTTTACTGGTCACATGGAAGCTGACGTTGGCGTTGGGATATTGCAATTCGTTATTTAAACCAGGCAAAAGCGACATCTGAAAGACGTCCACAGGGCGCCATGCAGGGGGCGGCAAAATGGTCTGGTCTGTAAACGGATGTTTTTTGACGTCTCGCATCATCAACTGGATAACCGGGGGCAAGGCTGGGCGGGCAAGGCGCATAAGCCCCTCGATAAGAATGAATCCAACCAATAGGCTGAGCAAAACGGCCGATGTGCGTGACAAGACTTTTGAGAGCATAACGATGAGATTATACCTCTGCTCAAAACGTTTGCTTGGCCTATTGCACGTTTACTTATCAAATAAAAAAGGGTTGAAAAGAGTAATACTTTTCAACCCGATTTGGTGTGTTTAAAAATTGTCTATGCTTGTAGCACTTCCGGATCATCTTTATAGATCATCCACGAATAAACAAGCGTCACAATCAGCATGAGGAATAATCCAGCTGTCATTAGACCGATGACCCAGCTCATAGGGAGAAAGAGGGCGGTCAAAACGGTGAGGAGGCCTATGCCCATCATCATACGGCCGCCAAGCCGATGGGTCTTGTTCCAAGATAGTTCGCTTGAAAGTGTCCACGGTGTACGGATGCCAAACATAAAGTTACTGCGCACTTTACCCATCATGTTACCCAAAACGATAAATAATCCGCCCATGCCCAAAGGCAAAAAGACATTAATCAGATCAGGTCGGCCGATTTGCAGCGTGGCCAGCAGCAGCGTGGCGTGCAGCCCGCCCATGAAGAGCAATAATGCACCCCAAGTCACTTTGTACGCCCGGCCAGAGAGTTTCAAGTTCTCTTTACGGGGCTCTAAAACCGGGATGAATGCGATCAGCAGAACAACGAACAGTGTGACGATTGGGATGCTAAACATCGCCCAAAACGGGCTGCCATACCGGTCTGGATTGCCATTGATGTCGAAATGGACTGGAACTTCAGCCCCGGCCGGAATCTGATTCCAGCCCCAGAATGAAAGAGCCAGCATCAGTGCAAGAACGATGCCGCTCATAACCCATAGATTTTTATAGCCATTGTCTTTCATATTATTTTCCTGCGTAAGCTCCAAATGGTTGACCAACCTAAGATTGAGTGACTTCTTCACCATCTGGGTTGGCACTGCCTAATTTAAACGTCTCCATCATGCCCATCAGGGCTTCTTCTAACACGGTAACGTTTAAGCGATAAATGATTTGATTTCCTTTTTTTGTCCCTTGAATGAGGTCGGCTTCTTTCAATACTGAAAAATGACGCGACAACGTTGGTTTTGCGAAATCAAAATGATCAGCAAGCTCTCCGGCCGACATATCTTTGTCGCGCAAGAGCTGCATGATTTTTCTGCGAGTGGGGTCAGATAATGCGTTATACACTTTGGTGATCATGAATGTCCTAACAGAGCGTGTAGAAGATTAGCTAATTAGCTAAAAGGCTAAATAGCTATTGATATCTTACTGAAATTCGGCCGGTTGTCAAGCACTTTCCGATTATGTCAACTTGAGATCCCAGCTTCCCCTCCCATCATGGCGGTGTCGCACGAGTTAAATCGGCTTGCTATAATCCCAAACATGTTTACGAACGAACCCCAAACTGATGTCATCCAAGTCCGCGAAGACGAAAAATTTGATGAAGCCAAGATCGCCGCTTTCCTTAAAGGGAAACTACCTGGGTCTGATAACCCACTGACAGTCCGCCAATTTGGTGGCGGTGCTGCCAATCTGACCTATTTGTTGGACTACGGGACACACGAGTACGTTTTGCGTCGGCCGCCACTCGGGCCGGTTGCCAAAAGCGCGCACGATATGGGGCGAGAATTTAAGGTTCTCTCAAAACTTTATCAGGTCTACCCTTACGCTCCCAGAGCCTTCCTGTTTTCAGACGATCATGAGTTAATCGGTGCAGATTTTTTTGTGATGGAGCGTCGACACGGCCGGGTCATTCGCCGTAAATTCCCAGACGAGTACCGAGACGACCCTGATGCGGGTCGTAAAATGAGCTTCGCCATTGTCGATGCACTGGCAGAGTTCCATGCGGTTGATTACGATGCGCTTGGCTTAAGTGATTTAGGGAAGCCGGACGGGTTTGTAGAGCGGCAAATTGAGGGATGGAACCGGCGATGGCACAAGGCGAAAGAGGCGGACTCGGCCGACTTTGACTTTGTTTACAAATGGCTGCAAGACAATGTGCCAGCCACAAGCCGATCAACCTTGGTTCATAACGACTTCAAGCTAGACAACTGTATGTTAGACAGTGATGATCCATCTAAAGTGATCGCCGTGTTTGATTGGGACATGTGCACGCTGGGTGATCCGTTATGTGACTTGGGCGCACTGCTGACCTATTGGTCAGAACCGACCGATCCCCCACACGTTAAAGGGATGACACCGATGCCGGCCGACTATCATGTGTTCGCCAGCCGTCGGGAACTGGTAGAACGATATGCACAAACAAGCGGCCTGCCGATGGATGATATTGAATTTTATTATGCGTTGGGTTTGTACCGATTGGTGGTCATCATCCAGCAAATTTATATCCGGTATGTGCGTGGGCAAACACAAGACAAGCGGTTTGCAGCGATGGGGCAAATCATTCCGCTAATTATTCGGGCCGCCAAAGATGTGGCTACCGGCGAGATGAAAATTTAGTCGATGAGATACAACAAACACATTTGGTGGCTGCTAGGGTGCGTTTTTTTATTGCTAGGATGCGCTGAGCGAATCACGGTCGAAGACAAGTTTGATGGCGGTTCTTCAATCAACTGGTTATTAGAATCGGACGAATTGGGGCAAACGTTGATCGACGGCGGTCAAATGCTGTTTGTGATTCCAGAGCCGGGTATCGCCCGGTATGCCACGGCCGAGGGGGTTGTTGGGGGAAATTTCGTTGCTGAAGTTGAGACGATTCAACTCGATGGCAGCACCAACAGCGGATATGGCCTGCTATTTCGCATGCAAGATCCTGGTCAATTTTACCGCTTTAACATTACCGGCAACGGGTATTATTTGGTTGAAAAAAGAACGGCCGATGGGGGTTGGGAGCGGCTGACCAATGATTGGCAAGAAACGACTCTCTTATTAACGGGACACAACAATCGGAACTTAATTAAGGTTGAAGCACGTGGCACAAATCTTGGCTTCTCGATTAACGGCTTTGAAGTCTTTTCAATTAATGATCCGGCGTTTAGTTCAGGGGCGATCGCTTTAAATGCAGGCACATTTGATCAGGGCGGCTTAATTGTGGCGTTTGATAATTTTGTGCTAGAGACCCGTTAAGCGTTTCTTCTATCGACATTTAACAACATGCCTGTGAAAATTGCCGCATGACTAAATTGACACGACGTGATTTTTTGAGAATGAGTTCTGTTTTGGGCCTTTCAACCGCCCTAGCGCCTACGTTAACCGCTTGTGATGCGGCCGGTGAAGGGGCCTTTGAAGGGAAAGTGCTAATTATTGGTGCAGGGGCGGCCGGCATGTCGGCCGGATATTTGCTGGCCCAACGTGGCATCGATTTTGAAATTCTAGAAGCGAACAGCATCTACGGCGGCCGATTTCGAGTCAACAAAACCTTTACCGATTTTCCAATTCCGTTGGGGGCCGAATGGCTTCATGTAGAGCCGGAGATGTTGGATGAAATCATCAATGATGACTCGGTTGAACATAATATCGAGCTTGTTGGCTACACGCAGGACGATGTCACCGGCTATTATGACGATAGGGAGTACTTGACCCAACCTTCAGGGGATAGTGATCTAAAGTTTATCGGTTCGTCGTGGTTTGATTTTTACGAAACATACGTCATCCCCACCATTCAAGAAAAGATCCGAACCAACATAGAAATTGTTGAAATTGACTACAGCGAAGGCCAAGTTTGGCTGACAGACAAAAACGGGGGCGAATATTCGGCCGAGAAAGTCATCATCACCATCCCCCTAAAAATTTTGCAGGATGGAGATGTTGAATTCACCCCAGCCTTGCCACAGGGTAAACAAGATGCGCTCGATGAAGCGGTGGTGTGGAGCGGGTTTAAGGCCTTTTTCGAATTCTCAGAAAAGTTCTTCCCATCTGCACTGGCATTTGCTGACAGTGACACCGCAGACGGGCAACGGCTGCTTTATGATGCTTCCCACGGGCAAAGAAGTGACCGGCATATTTTGGGCGTTTTTTCAGTGGGTGCACAGGCGGAAGCCTACCAAGCGATGTCTGATGAGGCGCTTAAAAACAGCGTTTTAGCAGAACTAGATGAAGTATTCGATGGGATCGCCTCTCAAACCTATGTCAAACATATGACCCAAAACTGGAACAATGAGCCGTATGCTCGTGCGGCTTACTTAGAAGACAATGCACCGGTTTGGATATCGAGGGAAATGGCAAAGTCGATTGAGGATAAGCTTTACTTTGCGGGAGCCTCATACACAAGCTTTATCGATTGGAGTTCGGTCCACACGGCCGCCCGTTCGGCTCGTGAGGCGGTGGATGAACTAGTGGGGCAAACCGGATCTCTGTCTTTCACAGCGTTTCTCAGTATCCTTTCTGCTCGCTAATGACAACGTCAAGCAATTCCTAAATCAATTCTAAACCTCTAAAAGATACAGTAGTCAGCATATTTCTATTTGATGAGTCTATTTTTAGCGGAGGAAAAATGAAAAAACTAATTTCTGTATTGGGGATCATGCCGATCATGTTAATGGCCTGCTTTGGCGGTGGGGGGAATGTTCCCGAGGTGGCTAGCACGGCCGACCTCTCATCTTGTACCACGGCCGGAATTGCGGAGCAGTCTACCAACGCGGATGTTGAAGCACTGCGGCAGGCGATGGTTGCATTTCGCACATCATTATCAGACGAACTACAGGTTCAGGCACAAAACTGTTTAGACAGCGAACGCTTTTATTTATGGCACAACACCCCTGCTGCTGGCACCCGACATGGGATCACCTATGGAGATTTGAGCAGCGACCAACTTGATCTTTTTAAAGCATTACTGCAACAGTTTTTAAGCAACGATGGGTATCAAAAACTCGACGAAATCACGTTTCTAGCTGAAGGATTTTTGAATGAAATCAACGAAGATGTGTGGTCGCCCGACTATTATTCAATTGATATGTTTGGGGATCCAGAGAACACAGGTTCTTGGGGCTTTCAGCTAGATGGCCACCATGCGGCCGTTAATTTTCTTGTCCATGGGGACTCCGTTTCAATTGTGCCAGCTTTCTTAGCCTCTGAACCGGTGATTGGCACATACAATGGGGTTGAGTTTGATGTGTTACAAGCGGAGCGGGAAACAGCAATCGCCCTTTATAACGGGCTTTCAGACTCAGAACGGACGGCTGCGGTGACCAGCGGTGAAGGGCAATTAGAAGTAGGCCCGGCCGAACGCAATGGGCTCGCTGATCCATATATCGGGGACTATGATTATTCCGGCTTTGAAACTGGGTTGAAATACAGCGACATGTCGGCCGAAACCCAAGCCCAGCTCGAAACCCTGATGCGCATCTATGTCTACAACCTATCTACCCCATTCGCGGATGTTTGGTGGAACGATATCCAAGACAGCATGGATGATACCTACTTTGTTTGGATCAGTGAGGTCGATCAACCCACTGAATTGTCATTCATTTATTATCGCATCTACAACCCACATGTTTGGATTGAATATAACGTTGAAGGTCAGATCGGGGACAGTGTTGAAGAAGGCAATCATGTGCATTCGATTACCCGTGTACCGTCAACCTCAGGTGGTGGTGACTACGGAATCTTTGCAAACGCAATCAATGAAAATGGGCCACGCACGTTGCTCGAACACTATGCTGAAACCGACCATCATGCCTTTGAGGAGGCTGATTTTGATTATGTGATGGTTCAGGTAGCTGAACACGATCATGACCACGG
>JAHDEB010000240.1:6807-8845 GCA_020629055.1 Chloroflexota bacterium | reverse complement strand
GGTGAAATGCACCATGAAGGCACCCCTCTGATTTATCTCGATAGTGCGGCATCATCGCAAAAGCCGATCCAAGTGATCGACGCGATGAATGATTATTATCGTAGCTACAATGCGAACGTACATCGTGGCATTCACAAATTGAGTGAGGCGGCAACGGCCGCCTATGAAGGTGCACGCGAAAAGGTGCGTGCCTTTATCAATGCCCCTTCTTCAGATGAAGTGATTTTGGTACGGAATGCGACAGAGGGTTTTAACCTACTGGCGTATAGCTGGGGCGGTGCCAATCTAAAACCGGGTGATGAAGTCCTCATTACCGCGATGGAGCACCATGCGAACATTGTCCCTTGGCAAATCGTTTGTGAGCAGACCGGGGCAACGTTGAAGTATGTGCCGTTCACGGCTGATGGATTGCTGGAGATGGATGCGTTGGATGAGTTGCTGACCGAAAAAACGAAGATGTTTTCGTTTACGGCCGCGTCAAACGTATTGGGCACGATTAACCCTACCAAAGAGCTGGTCGCCAAAGCCCATGCGGTTGGTGCATTAGCCGCTGTGGATGCGGCGCAGGCGGTCCCACATGCGGCCGTTGATGTCCAAGATTGGAACTGTGACTTTATGGCATTCTCGAGTCATAAAATGTGTGGGCCGACAGGAATCGGTGCACTGTTTGGCAAGCGTGAACATCTTGATGCGATGCCCCCATGGATGGGTGGCGGGGATATGATTCGACGGGTGACGATGGAAAAATCGACCTATAACGATTTGCCTTATAAGTTTGAGGCGGGTACCCCGGCGATCGCTGAAGGAATCGGTTTAGGCGCGGCCGTGGATTACTTGAATGGCTTGGGGATGGGGAATGTGCATGCCCATGAACAAATGATTACGAGTTACGCTTTAGAAGCGCTGTCTGAGGTCGATGGACTAGAAGTTCTAGGACCCAAATCGGCCGCAGATCGTGGCGGATTGGTCGCTTTCACCGTGAAAGGGTTGCATCCGCATGATATCGCTCAGCTTTTGGACCAAGACGGTATCGCTGTACGTGCCGGCCACCATTGCGCAATGCCCATGCACAAGATGATGGGCATTGGCGCCAGCGCACGCGCCAGTTTTTATGTACACACGACGACGGCCGAAGTTGATGCACTTGTAACCAGCCTTAACCGCGCACGTAAAGTATTTAGACTATAATGGATAGGGAAGTAATAGGGATAGCGAGTTGCTTAAGCAACGATTTTCGTTCAGTACAAGATCAATCGCAATGAACCTCCCTATCTCAATCTTCTACCCCTATCCTTATCGGAGAAAATTATGAGTGCTGATATGTATCGAGAGATGATTCTCGATTTATACGAAAATCCTTTAAACCATGGTGAGCTTGATCCACATACCTTTAGCCATGAAGAAGACAATCCTTTATGCGGTGACGTTGTTAGAATTGACGTGTTGCTAGATGATGACAAGAAAATAAAAGACATCAAATGGTCAGGCGATGGCTGTGCGATAAGCATGGCTTCTGCATCTTTAATGACCGATCATGTTAAAGGGATGACTGTTGAAGAAGTCATGGAGCTGAACGGTCAAGATGCGGTAGATCTTCTTGGGGTAACCAACCTAAGCATGGGGCGCGTGAAATGTGCCACGCTGTCAATCAAAGTTTTAAAAGCTGGTGCATCAACGATTGGTGGGAACAAGTAAGAAGTAGAAAGTAATAAGCAAAAAGCTCGATGTGCTAGTCGAATTGTTGGCCATCTCCTTTACACTTAAGACTTTTTACATTTAAAAGTATGAGCGAATTTATTAAAGTAGGCACGAAGGCTGACATCGCCCCTGGGAGGCCACTGGTTCATGATTTCGATTATGATACTGTGGTTATTTTCCAAGTAGGGGATGCATATTACTGCATTGAAGATGTCTGCTCGCATCAAGAAGTCGAATTATCTACCGGCCGCGTCGAATGTGATGAGGCGAATAATTTATGCCGGGTAGAGTGCCCTAAGCATGGTTCCTGGTTTAACTTGGAAACGGGTGAGGCGATGAA
>JAHDEB010000240.1:0-6707 GCA_020629055.1 Chloroflexota bacterium | reverse complement strand
AATAGAACATATGATCTTTTGCATTTAAAATACGTGTCTAGTATCATGTGTTGTGGCATTACAACAAAACTAAATTAGTTAAATTTGACACCACCAAGTCAAAATCTTAAACCGATAATTTTCCTATGGATCTTGGAACAGTTAAACAAATCGACATCAATGAAGAAATGCGGGATTCTTATCTCAGTTATGCGATGAGCGTGATTGTATCGCGCGCGCTACCTGACGTAAGAGATGGATTGAAGCCTGTGCAGCGGCGTATTTTGTATGCGATGCATGATATGGGGCTTGTCTCTCGAAATCCGCACCGTAAATCCGCCCGTGTTGTGGGCGAGGTTCTGGGTAAATATCATCCGCATGGGGATCAGTCCGTATACGATGCGATGGTCCGTATGGCACAAGATTTTTCGATGCGGTACGAACTTGTCGACGGCCAAGGAAACTTTGGATCGATTGATGGGGATGCTGCGGCCGCAATGCGGTACACCGAAGCGCGCATCGCAACTATCGGGGATCAGATGTTGACCGATATCGATAAAGATACGGTCGATTATGTGACCAACTTTGACGATACGCTGACGGAGCCATCTGTTCTTCCGGCCGAGATTCCCAATCTGCTAGTGAATGGGGTGAGTGGTATCGCTGTCGGTATGTCGACCAGCATTCCACCTCACAATCTAAAAGAGGTTGTGGGGGCGATCGGCTACATGATCGACAATTGGAAAAAGATTGAAAACATTACCCCGGCCGATTTGATGCAGTTTATAACTGGGCCGGATTTTCCGACGGCCGGTGTCATTTTCCGTAACCGAGAAAGCAAAACGCACGAAAGTGGCCAGATGGATGCCTTGGCCAACGCCTATGCGACCGGAAAAGGGCGAATCACGGTGCGTGCAAAAGTGCATGTCGAGGATATGGAGCGGAATAAATCACGCATCGTCATCACCGAACTGCCATATCAGGTCAATAAGACCAACTTGCTCACCCGGATTGCTGATCTTCATCGGAACGGGAAGCTAGACGGGTTAACCGACTTGCGGGATGAGTCTGACCGAACCGGGATCCGAATTATTTTAGAAACAACGCGTAACGTAACTGTTGAAGATACGCTAGCTGATCTCTATCGCTTAACGCCGCTGCAAGGGACCTTTAGCATCAATATGGTTGCCTTGGTCGATGGGGAACCGCGTGTTCTTAACTTGAAGCAAGTTTTGCGCTACTACATTGAGCATCGTCTAGAGATTGTGCGTCGACGCAGCGAATATGATCGGGCTAAAGCGGAAGAACGTGCCCACATTTTAGAGGGGCTATTAAAGGCGCTTGATCATTTAGATGAAGTGATTGCGATTATCCGTAAATCGCGCAATGTCGATACCGCGCGTGAGAATTTAATCAAACGGTTTAAGTTTTCGACTGTGCAAACTCAAGCGATTTTAGACATGCCGTTGCGCCGGTTGGCCGCACTTGAGCGCAAGAAAATCCAGGATGAGTATAAAGAAAAGAAAAAGCTGATTAAGGATTTAACCCGACTGTTGGAGAGCCCTAAGCTGATGCGAGGGCAAGTCAAAGATGAGCTTGAAACTGTATTGGAGAATTTTGGAGACAGCCGCCGCTCACGCATTGTCGATATGCTCGACAGCGATGTGACTGTGCCGAAGGACTTGGTGCCTGATGAGAGCACATGGGTTATGTTGGGTGAGAAGGGAACCGTCGCACGGTCTACTTCAACCAATGTCGGCCGAATTTCGGGCAAGCTAGACGAAATGCCACTGCTGTTGGCGAAGGCGAATACGCGCGACCTGCTGTATTTGCTGGCGGCCGATGGGCAAGCGACCTGCATGGCTGTGCACCAATTGCCACCCGCTAGCGAGTTTGGGCAAGGAACCCATTGGGCTGAGTTAACAGGCTTTACCAGACGCAACAATATTGTCGGGGCGGTTGTGATACCGTATGAGGTTTATCAAGAGGGGCAAGGGTTCTTGTCGATGGCGACCTTAGGCGGCAGCGTGAAGCGGGTCCGGGTCGAAGATTTACCCGGCGTTACAAGCGACACATTCACCGTTATTCGTGTCGATAAAGGTGACTCTTTGGGTTGGGCTCGCCTGACCTTGGGTACGGATGAAATCATATTGGGCACCGCAAGTGGTCAGGCGATTCGCTTTAAAGAAGATTTGGTGCGGCCGATGGGGCTACCGGCCGGCGGTATTGCAGGGATCAAACTAAAAGGGGATGAAGATGGGGTTGTCGCCATGGATTTGATGCGACCGAACTCCATGATCTGGTCAATTACGGATGATGGGTTGGCAAAGGCTACTCCGATAGATGAGTATCCGTCTCAAGGTCGAAATGGACAGGGTGTGGTATGCCTCAAATTGCCTAAGGGGTCCATGGAAATGGTGACGATGGTTGTTGGGGACATGGATACCAAGCTGCTGATTAAGATGACAACTGGTGCTGTGAAACCACATGATCTTAAAATGGCCAAAGTTGGTTCTCGGTCAATCAAACCGGCCGCTGTGGCCAAAGCTGGGCCACGCAGCCGTGTGGCCGGGGTTGTGGGCTTTGTAGATACCGCTCAAGAAGTAGAGCAAAATAATTCCGGTTCAGCTGAACAATTGTCCCTAATCGGCTAGGATTTGACTCTTTCCTTCATGTTGGAAGCATGTTAATCGTAATCTGACGGTTGTTTCTTTTTGCGCATTTGATATTTCCTGCTTTAATTAGATTATTATTAACGTCTGGCTAATGATTAAATGGCAGGAGGCCGTATGAATTTTTCAGATCATTGGGTAACTGACGCTGACGGAACTAAGTTCGTCTTTAAAGTCGAAGATCAACGAAGCTTAAGTGAGCAGGGACTTCCTGTTACGCCAGAGTCTCTCGCAGAACTTACTCCGAATCAGAAGAAGCCCGAAAGTGAAAAAAAATCTGAGAATTCTTCTAGTGCCAAGAAGGAATCTCGGGAACCGGAAAGTCGCACGCAAGAAGAAGATGATGATTTTGAAGAACCAGTTACGGTTCAGATCGATCCTCAAACTGGGAAGTACCTTGGCAAGGTGAAGTGGTATAACTTTACAAAAGGGTATGGGTTTATTGCACGGGGTGGAGGAGAAGATATCTTCTTCCATAAAACAGATGTTCAAGCAGATCCACAAGAATTGGATCGTGGGGTATGGGTTTTATACGATGTAGAGGAGACCGAAAAGGGATTTGAGGCTAGCGAGGTAGAAATTTCTCCAAATCAACCATAGTTTGTAGTCATTCCTAAATTAGAGAAGAAAATAGCAAGTTTGGCCAAGTCCAAATGCTGATGGCACAATTCTTTGCGGAGGGCAGAAAAATCCAAATGATTTCTGCCCTTTTTTTACGCCAAAAACCAGCAAAATCAACATCAATATATGCAGATGGTTAGAATGAATTTGAGAAAAGCTTAATGCTTGTATCTTTGTTCTTCAACATAGAATTAGCTTCGCTTCGGCAGAAGATCATTGAAATAAGGAGACATAATTTATTATGAGTAAAGAAAGACATGGTGCAGTTACGATCAAAGGAAATGCATTAACCGTTATCGGTGAACCTGTCTCTGTGGGGGATCAAGCCCCCGATGTGACTTTGACAGACAATGGCTTAAAACCGGTCAAGATTTCTGATTCAAATGGTAAAGTGCGTTTGATTTCTGTTGTACCTTCTTTGGATACAGGTATTTGCGATGCTCAAACTCGCCGTATGAACGAAGAGGCGGCCGGATTGGGTGACGACGTGGTTATCTTAACGGTCAGCGCAGAGCATCCGTTTAACCAGAAACGCTGGTGTGGGGATGCAGGTGTCGACGCGGTTCAGGTGTTATCTGACCATCAAGCGATGGCGTTTGGGGAAGCATATGGGCTGTGGATTAAGGAATGGCGTTTGGATCAACGAGCGATGTTTGTATTGGATCGCGACGGTAAGGTGACTTACACTGAGTACATCCCTGAAATTGCACAATTCCCAGACTATGACAGCGCATTAGCGGCCGTAAAAGAAGCGGTTTAAGGCGTTCTCCAAATCAAATTAGACAATTCAAGAGTGGCTTCGGCCGCTCTTTTTTTTTGCCTACTTGATTTCGTAGATTTTGATCGAGTATCCGATTTGAGCAATCGGTTCTAAATTGCGGAAATAGGCGTAAACCGTTTTTTCTTCAGGGACGAGGGGCATTTCACGCAGGTTGGTGACACTAATCGCATAAATACCTGGGGGTGGGTTGGTGCGATCAAACGGAACGTCCCACCACAAATGGCGAAAACGAGGTTCGCCCGGCAGCGGGGTATAAGCGATATTGTAGATGGCGGGATCGGCCGTGCCGAACCATGCTAGGTTAATCGACTCAACTTCGTTTTCATCCATCCAGAGTTTGAGCCGTTCCAAATCTTGCCCCCAGTCGATATTGCTATCAACCAGCACGGTTGATCCGTTCTGGGGGCCGCCGAAAATCAGGTTGAAAAAACTGATCTGATGCGGGTGATAAAAAACGGTGGGGATGATGAATAAAATCAATGCGACCGGGGTGACCCAGCTGAATTTAAGGTTCGACAGCAAACCAACGACCATTAAGTAAATGAAGGGCAAAATCGGCAGCAGATGACGATAGCCGATGTTCAGGGCGCTGGTCATCGAAAATGCGAAATAGACCGCGATGGGGATCATTAGCCAAATCGCTTTGCGGCGGGTCGAAAAGTTGGTTAGCAAGAGAGACACGGCCGCAAAAAACGACATCAGGACGATGATGGGGGTTTTGGCCAGCAGGGCGACCGGAAAGTAGAGTAGAAACCCATCTGTTGAATGTTGACCCAGCAAGAAAGAAGGTCGGCCGCCGCCGCTGATTAACGTAATCCGTTCAATGCCGGACCAAAAGGTCGGCATGGGTGCAGAATAGGCGTTGAGCCAGAGCATCGAATCATCGATAAAGAGAAACGGACCAAATTCAAAGCCGAAGATGGCCCATACGACAAACAACGCCCCTATTCCTGCCGTGGCCAAATGAACAACCCGTCGGCCGATTGGCTGGGGTGAAAAGGGGAGCAAGCTGAGAATGATCCAAACGGGGATAAAAACCATGCTCGTGAGCTTGGCAGAAAATGCGAGGCCGATGCCAAGCGCGGCTAAGACCAGCTGTTTTACAGGCCATTTTTCCCGCGTTTGCAGCAGATTGTAGACGGCAAAGGTTGCCAAAAAGATAAATAGCGTGCCCCCCAGATCGGTGGTGATGTACCGGCCGTGGGCGAAAATCGTTGGATCAAATAGCAGCGCACCAAAGCAGAGCAAGCCGGCAGTGCTCCCCCAAAGCTTTTTTGCAAATGTGAATCCGACCAAGGCCAATCCCAAAGTCGCATAGACGATCATCACACGCCCCAAGAACACCATAAGCAACACAGGGTTCCCATCCAGCCAAAAAAAGTGATCTGCGACGGAATACCATTCACGCGCTTGCCAGCCAGCTTGCTCGGTTGGCAGGGTGATGCCGTCGACCAGCTTTAAGGGCAACGCCGCCCAGGTGTTCATGAGCGGTGGGTGTTCGATGCTTAGCCGGGGATCACCGGTGCTCAGAAACGAATAGCCACGGGCCAAATGATTTTGCTCGTCGATAATCGGGCTGTCACCGATGAGGCTGGTGAGGGCTAGTCCCCAGAAGAGCCATACGAGAAAAATGATGACCAGTTTTTGAGATGAGATTAATCGCATTCGGCCGTTAGTGTATCGGATAGTTGTCGTTGGTGAAAAAAGCTATAAATAATCGGCTAATCAATTCAAAGCGGTTAGAATTAGCGTCTATGAAAAAATATGTTGGCACTGGGTTGCGGATCGGGATCACGGTATTGGGGGTGGTTTGGGCCATCTTTGGTATCGATTTTCCATCATTGTGGGAGATTTTAAAACAGGCCAACTGGGGATGGGTTTTTGCAGGCTTTTCTCTGGTGGCATTGAGTATGCCGCTGCGGGCTTGGCGTTGGTGGGAGCTTTTAAAGGGGGCCGGTGTCAGCAAGATCAGGTTCCGTCGTCTGATTCAGCTTTATTTCGTGGGTAGTTTTTTCAACGCTTTTTTGCCCAGCGGTTTTGGTGGGGATGTGGTCCGTGTCGTTGAAGTGTCGCAGGAAATCCCTGGCGATATCGCAACCGGCTCTGTTTTCTTAGATCGATTTACCGGATTGCTGGTGCTATTTGTGATCGGCTTGGTTGGTCTACCTTTCCGGCCGGACGGCTTTCCTGATGCGTGGGCCTTGGCGATTTTTGTGGTCTGTGTGCTTGGCATTATCGCTGGAATTATTTTGCTAGACGGCCGTTTAATCGCAGCGGTTGGCAATTCCGCCTTAGGGAAAATGCTGCCAAATGTGATCTCGCCGGTCGGTGATGGCCCCTTGGCGAAGTTTTTAGCGGCCGTACAAGGGTGCGGCATGCCTGCCATTTGGCGCGCGTTGGGTATCTCGGTTATTTTCGATGGATTGGTAATTAGCTGGTGGACCTTTGCCGCGTATGCGCTTGGTTATTCAGTAACCGTTCTTTACAATTTGGTCGTTGTCCCTGTTTTCGCAATTGCACTGATGATCCCATCTGTTGGTGGGCTAGGTCCGCGCGAAATGCTGGCACCGTCACTGTATTCTGGGGCCGGGTTAAGTGCAGAGGCATCTGTGGCGATATCGCTGATTGTTTACATCATGATGCGGATGTCGAGT
>JAHDEB010000239.1 GCA_020629055.1 Chloroflexota bacterium | reverse complement strand
AGGTGATCAGTAAATTTGCCAGGAAATTTCATGAGATAGTCGAATGCGACTGATCCCGTAACAACAATGTTCATTTAGTTTCTGTTTAAAGTGGAATTAACGGTAAGTTGTATGAAGTAAAAGCGCCCATTACAACTAGCATTTTCGACCCTTTTAATCTTTAAACTAGTTGTGCATCTAACGAGGGCAATTATAACATACCCTAGGAGATTTTTATTTCATTCGTAGCCAAATTGCGATTATCCTTAAATTGGTAATTGCATGAAGAATAATTTTTTTGAAGATTTTTGCCTATTTGTTGGATGATATGTACCCTTCACAAAATTAATAGTATTTGATATACCTAATACTTCTCAAAACTCCTTGTGATTGGTTCAGCCAGCAGCTGTTTAATTAAACAAAAATCACAGTCGTCTATCTCAAAAATTTCCGGAATCGAGCTAAAAATCTAATTATGCTATCAAGAACCCGCCCCCAAATCTTAATCTGTGAACAGCTAGACTCAGTTGGGTTAGAGCTTTTAAAAAATCATGCCGATGTTACTGTAAATCTCAACATCGATAATAAGACATTGAAAAGCATTGTTGGTGAGTATGATGCCCTCATTATCGGCCCAGAAACACAAGTCAAAGAAGATATTCTTGAAGCTGGAAATGACTTGAGAGTCATTGGAACGACAAGCTCGACCGTTGAAAATATTGACGTTTCTACTGCAACATCGAAAGGGATCCGAATTGTTAGCGCGGCCGAGATAAACGTTGTATCGATTGCGGAGCTTGTTTTGGGTTTAATGCTGATGCTGGCTCGAAAACTGCCAGAAGCCACACAACGTCAGGCCAATCATGTAGGTGGCATTCGGCTTGCAGGTAAAACTTTGGGGCTTGTAGGGTTTGATCCAATCGCTCGACAAGTCGCAACAGTAGCACACGCATTTGGCATGCACATCATCGTCAGCACGAAATTAGCGAATGTTGAAATCAATCAGCTCCCGCATATTCAACCGGTAGAGTTCCATAAACTGCTTCAGGAATCTGATTTTGTTAGCTTGCATGAGAACATTAAAAGCTCATCTGAATGTTTAATCGGTGCAAAAGAGATGTCGATGATGAGGCCAACCGCCTACTTGCTCAATTGCTCGTCTGAAAGCCTAATCAATGCGACAGCCGCTATAGAACAACTGGATGGCGGTTATTTTGCGGGTATCGGTATGGACGTCCCCACTAGACTTTCGGAATCGATGGAACAACTTGTCAATCATGCAAAAGTTGTTGCTACGCCAGCCATTGGTAGCAAAACAGAAGAGGCTCAGCAAGAGATCTCTAACGAGGTTGCAGCCCAAATCATTGATATCCTTGAGCACAATGAGCCTAGTTCACTTTTGCCTTTAGCCGTTGTACCGTTAGAAAAAATCATGCCACATGAAAGCATCGATCAAAAACGGGTGGACAGGCTTAAAAACCGGCTAGAAAATATGGGACGCTTGGCCAATCCGCCGATCGTAACCCCTCTAGAAGATCGATATATGGTTTTGGATGGAGCCACACGCACAGCCGCCCTGAAGCAATTGGGCTATCCCCATGCGGTAGTCCAAATTACAACAGAAGAAGAGGGGCTTGGTTTACATACTTGGTACCATGTGATCCAAAAGATTACTGAAGGGGATCTCAAAAAGCTGCTTGAAGAGCTGCCTGATATCACGCTCGAGGCGGTGCAGCCGGACCAAGCGGCCGACCGTATGTTTGAATACGGCGCGTTATGCTACGTGCACTTTGGGAACGGGGATGCATATCTCATTCAGCCACGTGTTGGCGTCAACAGGCTAGACGCATTAAATATGCTGACAGAAACATATATCGAAGCTTCATTTGTTGACCGAACACTGGAAAGTGATTTGGCTCGACTCAAATCAGAATACAATGATTTAACCGCCTTGGTCGTTTTTCCAGAATACACCGTAGGGCAAGTGATGCAGGTTACCCTGAGCGGCCGCTATTTTCCAGCAGGCATTACTCGGTTCCTTATTCCCGGCCGTATCTTACGGGTCAATGCGGAACTTGAGATCCTTAAATCAAAATCAATGTCGCTTAGTGAGAAAAATCGATGGCTGCGCCGCCATCTAGAGGAAAAGGTTCAGGGGAACCATGTGCGATTCTACAGTGAGAGTATCTATCTTCTAGATGAATAATAGCTGGTCTTAAGACCAGCGCTTCCAATCAACAGCGATAATGCCCTGCATGCCTCGCAGTTTTTGAGTAAACCATTCGAGGTCACTCATCCGCTGTATGGTTGCAACCATATTTAATACAGCTACCCCCGATTTTGGTCCGGCTTCTGCCCTGGGGCTAGATATCTTAATATTTCTACCACTAACGAGCCGAGCGATATCTTCAGCTAAATGGGGCCGACGGTAAGCCTTAATCTGGAGTGGAACATCCCAAGATTCCGCATCATCCATCCCCCAGCTGACATCAATTAATCGTGCAGGTTCAGCCATCGCAATTTTGTGAAACTGAGAACAGGTGACTCGATGAACGGTAACCCCTCGGCCGCGTGTGATATAGCCCTTCACCGGCTCTGGCGGTATGGGCATACAGCAATTTCCAATATGATAGGCCAACCCGGCCAAGCCTTCGATGATCAACCCTTTTTGTGGATTCTGAGCCTTGCGAGATGATAAATCGATCGTCGCTTCAGCCACTTCCTCTTCATCTAATTCAAGCGCTTTACTACTAACTCGCTTGCGTTCTAAAACAATACCGATTACACCAGTTAGCTGTGTGTAGGAAATATCTCCAAAGCCGATTCGAGCATAAAAGTCATCTGCATTCTTTTCTTCAAAAAACGCGATGAGTTCTTCAGGGGCAACATTGTCACCGTGTTTTAAACGGCGTATCTCCGTCTCAACCAATTCCATGCCGCGCAAAATGTTTTCATCGCGCTCATTGTCCCGAAACCATTGACGCACTTTGCTACGCGTTCGGCCACTGCGCACGTATCCGGCCGTTTCGCTCATCCAATCGCGGCTAGGGCCACCTCTTTTCGCGGTGATGATTTCGACACGGTCACCAGGCTGCAACGCATAATTCAAAGGAACCATCCGTTTGTTAACCCGAGCGCCGCGACACCGATGTCCAACCTCTGAGTGGATACGGTAGGCAAAGTCGATTGGGGTCCCCCCTTCTGGTAATTCGATCAAATCATCATTCGGGGTGAATACATAAATACGCCGGTTTAGGTCATCGACATTCACCATGCGGTTTTCGGCCGGGCTATCCTCTGGCGTTTCATCACGCAAGTCGATTAAAAGGTGTTGCAACCATTTAACACGCTTAACCAATTCACCCGATGGCTTGCCCCCCTCTTTGTATGCCCAATGGGCCGCAACACCCCGTTCCGCATCGTCATCCATCGCTTTGGTGCGAATCTGCACCTCTAGCACCTGCCCATCATTGTCATAGATGGCAGTGTGCAAAGAGCGATATCCATTTGGTTTTGGATTGGCGATATAGTCATCAAATTCTTCAGGGATCGGAGACCACATCCCATGGACCAAGCCTAAAACCTGATAGCATTGACCCACATTATCGCCGTCGATGACTACGCGCATAGCGCTCAAATCATAAATTTCTGAAAAAGGCAGCTTCTTGCGCTCCATTTTCCGATGAATTGAATAAATATGCTTTGCACGACCTTTGACCGATGCCTTAATGCCTTGAGCCTCAAGTTTTGATTTTAAATCGGCGATTCGCTGTTGGATCCGATCATCCCTCTCCGCTTTTTTCTCATCTATTTGGCTGGCTAATTCTTTGTAAATATTTGGGCTTAAATAACGAAATGATAGGTCTTCTAGCTGCCACTTTACCCCCCACATACCTAAGCGATTAGCAATGGGTGCATAAATTTCAGATGATTCACGTGCAATCAGTTTTTGTAGGTTTGAGTCTTTTAACAGGCTAGAAAACTTTAAATCAGCTAAATTATCCGCAATTCGAATAACCAACACACGGATATCATCGTTGATTGAGTTTAAAATCGCCCGGCGTAATTTTTCTAGCTGAATCGGGTCGTCTTTTTTGCTAAGCAATTTAGAGTAAGGGACGAGTGAGTTTAAGCCAACGACCAGCTTAGAAACATCTTCCCCCATCGTGTCACATAGCTTGGCAAGGTTTCTATTTGAGTCGTAAAACTCTTCTTGCAACACATCATGCACCATACCTGCGGCCGTGGTCATCGGGTCTAGTCCTATCGATGCCAGATGCCATGAAACAACTCGATCGTGTTCGAGATATTTCTCCCCAGACAATCTGGAGCGGTCTTGGTGAATGGCGGCCGAAAATCGATGAGCCTTCTGTAATAGCTCAACTGATTTCGCAGGCGTTGGTTCCCCAGACACCGAGATTATTTGATCTAGCGTGGGTATGAAAGTGTCTTTATGCATTTAAACCAAAACAGCGCCTCCAAACTTTGTGGAAGACGCTGCTGTGTGAATTTGAAATTGCTTTTGCTTCAGTGCTATTTAAGCGGATTGCTCGTCGTCTTCTATTTGAGTATCTTGCGAGGGCTTCTTGCCGGTCAGTGAATTTAGATCGATGCCGCCCAAAGCGCTCGTGGCACTTTGACCCATCTGACTCATGCTCTCAGTCCAAGTCTGTCGGTTTTCGTTCACCAAATCACGCCATTCGGTACTGCGATTGGTAAGCTGGCTGCGAGTTTCCTCACCCGATTGCGGCGCCAAAACCAACGCGACGGCAGCTCCCACCAATCCACCAATGATGAATCCTGCTAAAAATGGGCCGAAGCCACCCTCGTTTTCTGTTCTATTGCTCATATCAGTCCTACTTATAACCACTCAGGGTTCAATTTAAAATGATCGCGTCTTTATTTGGCAACAAAGACGGTTGTTCCGTTACTTTGGAAGGTTCCGTTTAGGGTCGCCAAAAAGCGTTTTAAAACCGCGTCGGACCCCAGCGATAAAGCTTGTTGTCTTAATGGCCGGTTGCACAACGTTTTTGCTTACAAAGGTTGTTGTGCCTTGCACCATTCCGATCGTTTCGTTTGTCTTTTCGAGAATTGGCCGTAATTCATAATCAATCATATTGATCAGCCGAATTAATGCGACAAATACCATCGTCATCACAACGACGGCCGAGCATGACGTTAACGCGAAAAGCATAATGAAAACGTCTCGCATCGCTTCGATTCTGTCTGGGAATGTAAATGCAAGCCAAATCACCAATCCAATGAGCCCGATCATCAACACTGAAATCACAATGACCGATATCCACACAAAACGCTTTGAGATTCGTGGTGATCGATCTACTTGACCGTAAGCGGGTGGATAATTGGGTTGAATGTCTCTACTCATAAGGCAACTTTTGGTTTTACGAAGTATAGCATCGGCACTTGCCGGATTCAACGAACGCTAAAGAAAGAATTTATTGGTCAATAAGATCAAATTGAGAAAGCATTTCATCGGCCGACAAATTGCCGGTATTTCGAAAAATGATAACCGTTGGTTGATCATACACCGTAAAACTTTCATCTGCCCGAACCCACATCAATTGTGTCCTTGAACCGAAATAGTCAACGACACTTTGTGGTGGGGTCAAATTAGGCCAAGAAAAAAGGTCTGGAACAAAATGAACACCAGCGATACGGGGCGGCCGGTCTTGGACAAACGCCACTTCATATCCCAACTTTCCATCAAATAATAGCTGATGGAATTGAGACGAATGTGGATAGCGGCCGGTTAACCGAGGGACAACGCCATAACTCCGGTTGGATGGAATGACGAAATAATCACCATCGGCCAAAGTTGCCAAGTTCTCGGCCAGCTTTGTTTCACTATCGAATGCACGTGATTGACTGAGCCAATTGACATCGGTAATCGTTAAACGGCCACGGCCAACCTGCTTGTCATCTATACGGACACGAGACGGTAAATATTCATCCCATGCTTCATTCACGACGGTTGAATTCGCCGGAACATTATTTGCGATCCAAATCGAAGCAACGTGCCAAGGGTGCAAACGGTCGTAAATAGATGAGAAGGCGATCGCATACCCAAGTGTAAATATTGTAATGGAGGCGATCAGCGTCCGACGCAGCCAAGTCCATTTAATTTGCCACAACAACCAAGCTGCGAAAATCATCAGGAAGGGCGTTAGTGGGAGCAGATAGCGCATAAATTTTGTATGGAACTGCCCCGTTGTTAAAAAGTAAGGCAAACACCAACCCAAAATAATGATCCCTTTAACCCAAATGGAGCTAGGCGTTTCACGGCGTAGGTCTCTGACACCATACGTTATGGCCCAAATTGAAAATGCCAAGAATGCGATAAAGGCGACATACCCTAACGCAACTCCCATCCCCCAATTAATTTGATTTTCGATGTGATAAAGATAAGGCAAAGTGCCATCGTATTGGCGAATAAACGGAAATGCGTTGCCGCCACTTACCATTGTGCTCTGGTTGGTGATATTTTGTAGATAACAAGCCCCTGGCACGCTCCCTTCAAGCGTAATCCGGCCGTCGCCAAATTCTAAAGCACAGCTGCTATCTAAAATCGCAAAAGGGTTGGTTATAAAAAATACGATAAGCACAATCAAACCGTATTTGATTGAACGCCACACGACCTTTTGCCGAGATAGAATTAAAATGACAAAGAATGCGGGAAGCCCCAAAATGATCGCACTAAATTTAGAGCCGATCGCCAAACCGGTCGCCATACCCGCAAACCAAAGCCAATCTGGAAAAGGATTGGGCTCCGCATCAAAAATCTCTTGCTTAGGTGGCAAGCTCCAGACCAACATTAAAATGGTAAGCACCACAAAGAATGCAAGCGGGGGGTCGGAGATAAAAAAGTGCGCCTGCTGAATGTGCATCACGTTCAAGGCCAAGAAAAGCGATGCGGTTAGACCAACTTTAGTGCCTGCCAAATTACGGCCGAGGATAAAGACCAACACAACGGTTGCCAAGTCAAACAGGCCGCTCAGCCAGCGGCCGACTAGGGTCACCCGATCAAAGGTCGGCAAAGATTTAAAAAGTTGAACAGCTTCAGAAAGTTGATCAGAACTTCGATTATTGAGCCCCCAACTGGTCAGATTCTCGGCAGCTACCCCCAAATAAAGGGGCAGATGGCCATAGGCAAAGTCGCGCGGTTCATCTTTGAGTAAAGCGATCCCATCATTTTCAGATTCTGCAGGCCAATAGAAAGGATTAAAAGTTGATTTATTGGTTGTAAACGCATCTGCAAACCGATCGTTCCCCAAGAAATCGACAGAACTTGCTACCCATGCAATGTAACGCTCATCAGGATGATAATGCTGATTTTGATCCCAATTGATTCCTCGCCAGCGAAAAAAGCCAGCCAAGCAAATAATAAAAATTAGCAGAACCCAGTCCCACCAAAATATTTTTCGACTATTTGTTTGCGCCATAATCAAATTAACCTACAAAAATGATCTGCCAACCCCTAACAATCTGCCGCAGGATCTTACTCGTACCGAATATTTACCGGAAAACAAAAACGGGCTGGAAAAATCCAGCCCGCTTATTCAAAAAGTTATGTAGCATCAGGAAGTCTAAGAAATCTTATTCTTCGTCTTCTTCCTCTGACACTTCAACAACGTTTGGATCATCCTCAACCACTTCAACCTTGCGGTTAACAGCGAAGCGGGCAATCGTCAAATCGCTTGGGGTCAAGATCGTTACACCTTCTGGTACAACGATGTCGCTTACCAACAAGTTGCGGCTTGGTTTATCGATAATTTCAGCGTTTGCAACGATGGATGAAATCAAAGCGCCTGATTTAGCTTCGATATCGATTGTGCTGATAACTTGTAGGGTTGTACCTAAACCTTTTTGTTCTGGGATAGATTTTCCTTCCAAGACAATTTCAACAGAACCGCGAACAACAGAATCTGCATCGATTTCTAGGAAATCAACGTGCAGCAAGTCTGGGCGATAGACGTGCCGTTGAACTTCACGAGCCAAGACGCGGCGTTCTTTGCCATTCAAATTTAAGGTTAGAATGTCATTCTCACCTGAGTCACGCAAGGTTAGCATGGTTTTCAGGGCGTTGACCTGAATACTTTCTGGTTCGCCAAGACCATAAATGACGGCCGGAACCAATCCTTCTCGGCGAAGCTGTTTAACTTTCTTTCCCGAAATCTCTCGTGTTTCGGCTTCTAAAATAATTTTTTCTGACATTAGGTTTTCCTTTGACAACAAAGAACCCCTTTAGAAACTCGATCTAAAAGGGGTTCTGTAACTCAGACCTTTTTCTTACCCAATAATTTTGGCATAATATGGTCTGTCTGAAGTAAAATTACTGATGTCGGCCGATTTATAGAATCAACTGACAACTTATACGGGCAAAAGAGTATAGCATACACATTACCCGTGTTCAAGAATATAAAAATTTAATTTTGGTGGCAATTCTCAATGACAGTAAAACAAATTGGTTCTCTTGAAGAGTACTACACACATATTAAAGATTCTGGCAATCTTCTTACCCTAGATCATGCGGTAAATTGGAGCAATGGCACCCTGCAAATGCTAGGTGTTAATCTCAGCGGCCGACTGAAACGAGCGCTTAAAAACGCCCTACCAAGCTCACTTAGCTACCAATTGGGGCGGGTATTCTGGGTCGCACACTTTCGTGACTTAAACATGCCCGCACGTGAATTTGCGACCCGGGTTGCACGTCGCAGTCGCGCCAGCAGCGATCCTGATTTCGCCGCATTACCGATCAAAGCGGTATTCGGCGGGCTTAAGTCAATGATCAATGATGATGATTTGACTGAAAAAATTCGGGATGATCTATCTCCTGAACTAAGCAAAAT
>JAHDEB010000027.1:8875-45402 GCA_020629055.1 Chloroflexota bacterium | reverse complement strand
ATCGGTTATATTCCACCGCCAACGATCAACATCGGTGGACCGGGGGATGATTAAGCCATGATGGATTTAACCAATATTACGAAGTCTTATGAGATGGGTAACCAAGTGGTTCACGCCTTGCGCGGTGTCAACATGCACGTTACGGAAGGTGAATATGTGGCGATCATGGGACCTTCTGGCTCGGGAAAATCAACCCTCATGAACATCATCGGCTGTTTAGATGTACCGACGGCCGGAACCTATATGCTTGACGGTATCGATGTCAGTGACATGAGCGATAATGATCAGGCTCGGATTCGAAATCAACGGATCGGCTTTGTCTTCCAGCAATTTAATTTGCTCCCCCGCACCTCGGCGCTCAAACAGGTCTCCCTTCCGTTAATGTATGCCGGTGTCCCCCGCTCAGAGCGGAACGAACGGGCCAGAGAATCTTTAACCATTGTGGGATTGGGTGATCGCACCCATCATAAGCCAGATGAATTATCTGGGGGTCAGCAACAGCGTGTCGCCGTTGCCCGCGCCCTAGCAGTAAACCCGAACATCATTTTAGCCGATGAACCGACCGGTGCTTTAGACACCAAAACGGGCGAAGAGTTGATGGGGATTTTCGACCAACTACACGAGGATGGGATCACCATTGTGATGATCACCCATGATCGCGAGGTTGCAGAACGGGCCAGACGAATCGTGACACTACGAGACGGCTTAATCATCAGCGATGAGCAAATCAATCAAAAAGAGGGTGCAGAATGAACTTAACTGAATCTTTTTTAACGGCGTTAGACAGTTTACGGGCCAACACGTTGCGCTCGGTATTGACCATGTTGGGGGTCATCATCGGTGTCGGTGCTGTAATCGGCCTCGTTTCCATCGGTAATGGGGTACAGCAATCGGTCACGGCCGACTTCGAGGCGCTGGGCTCAAATTTGCTCACGATTTTTACCGATCGTGATAATTCCGGCGGATACCCATCTCTAACTTTAGGCGATGTAGATGCGCTGGCTGACCCGCTTAGCGCCCCCTCCATTGCAGAGGTCGCAGCAAGTATTAATCGTCAGGAACTGGTCACTTGGGGCAATGGCGAGTACAACACCAGTGTTGTCGGTGTAACCGCCAACTACCTAGTTGTCAATAACCTGACTGAATTTTTAGCCGGAGATGGGTTATACCCACCCGATATCGATACGGCCGCCCGCGTGGCCGTCATCGGCCAAGAAGTTGCAACTGAACTATTTGGTGAAGAATTTCCGGTTGGGCAAGAAATTAAAATCGGGGATATCAACTACGAAGTTGTGGGTGTGTTAGAAGAGCAGGGACAAGCCCCGGGCTCTAACCCAGATGAAACAGTGTACATCCCGATTACCACGGCTCAGCAGCGGTTAGGGGTTGAACGCACCCGCCGAGGCGAAAAAGCGATAGACACCATTACGGCCGTTGCCGCAAATGATGAAGTCATCGACGATGCGATGGAAGAACTCACAGAGGTATTGCGTGAGCGTCACAATATCGTCTTTGCTGATGAAGACGATTTCCGAATTCTTTCAAATGCTTCAATCTTGGACACGATCGGCAATGTTCTCGGGTTACTGACCCTGTTTCTAGGTGCGATCGCAGGCATCTCACTCGTGGTCGGCGGCATCGGCATTATGAACATCATGCTGGTTAGTGTGACAGAACGCACCCGGGAGATCGGCATTCGCAAAGCGATTGGTGCGCTAAAACGTGACATCTTAACCCAGTTCTTGCTCGAGTCGATTGTGCTGTCTCTTGTTGGCGGGGCGATTGGCATCGGCTTAGGCTATCTAATCTCATGGCTTGCCGCTCGCTTCGGCGATATTCCCACATTTGTCTCTCCACAGTCGATTGGGTTAGCAACCGGCATCTCAATCACAATCGGGGTGGTATTTGGTATTTTCCCCGCTTGGCGGGCAGCCAGCCTGCGGCCGATTGAAGCTTTGCGGTACGAGTAATTCAGTTTTTTAGTTGGTCACTGCTTTGGTTCATCATCGAGCGAAACTGACCAACTGACCAACTGACCAACTGAAACATGTCCCGAATTCTAGTCGTAGACGACGATCGAAATATTATCCGGCTGGTACGTAGTTATCTGGAACAAGAAGGATACACAGTGCTTACGGCCGATAATGGTACGCTAGCCTTGCAGATGATCCGCACCGAACGGCCGGATGTGGTGGTTCTGGACTTGATGCTGCCAGGCAAAGATGGTTTACAAATCACCAACTTTGTCCGGCAAGATGACAACCTGCGCACAATACCGATCATCATGCTGACCGCAAGGGTCGCAGATACAGAAAAAATCATCGGCCTTGAAATAGGTGCGGATGATTATGTCACAAAGCCGTTTAACCCCCGTGAACTTGTCGCTCGTGTCCGTGCTCAGCTGCGGCGAATCGCACTCTTCAAAGAGAGCGGCGCAGAATCTCAAATTATTGAAATCGGCACGTTGCGTTTAGACAAAGGGGCACACCAGCTGTTTATAGACGGTGAGTTGGTTGACGTAACCCCAACCGAGTTTGAGCTGCTTTATCTTCTTATGGACAGCCCCGGATATGCATTCACACGGGATGAACTCATCGAAAAAGGGTTGGGGTATGCGTATGCTGGCATGGGGCGCACGCTCGATAGCCATATTAAAAACATTCGCAAAAAAATTGAACCTGACCCGAAAAAACCGACCCGTATCACAACCGTTTATGGCATCGGGTACCGCTTTGAAAAAGAAAACGGCTAAAACCGTCTATCTAACATTTAAACATGTTTAATCGTCTCTGGATACGCATCGCCATAACATTTGCCCTTGTACAGATCGCCTTCACGATATTACCGATCGGCGTTTTTATCGGTCTTAACCGGCTCGAAATTGTCGACAGTTCTTTCTTCGAGGAGGAATTTACGGAGGTATTTGATCAAGCGAACCTAACAGAAGAGCAAGAAGAGATCATCATACGGGCGATCATCAGGGAGATGCGCTTTAACTTACCCCGTGAGCTGTTACAGATCACCTTTCTTAGTAGTGTTATCGGGGCGATTGCGGGGGTCATGGTTAGCCGGCGACTAACCCGGCCGCTAAGAGACCTAGAATTGGGGGCACAGAGTCTGAATCTGCGTCAGTTAGACGTTCAAATCGATGATTCAAAAGGTGGGCAAGAGATCGAGGCGGTGGCGAAGGCGTTCAATAATATGACTCAGCGGCTGCGACATTCGGAAGCTGTTCGAAAAAATTTATTGGCAGATGTTGCTCATGAATTACGAACCCCATTAACGGTGGTTCAGGGTAATTTAAGGGCGATGCTCGATGGTGTTTATCCGACAAATGAAGAAGAAATCGCGGGATTGTTTGATCAAACCCAACATCTGACCCGTCTGGTCGAGGATTTGCATGAGTTGGCGAATGCTGAAGCGGATCAACTTTCGTTGGATTTCGAAGATGTAAATATAGCTGAGATGGTGCAAGCTTGTGCATCGGCATTCCGGCCGATGGCCGAAGAAAAAGAAATCACATTGCGGCCGGAGTTACTGGGCAAGTTACCGACAATCTCGGCCGATCGCACCCGCATAACCCAAGCACTAAATAATTTGATTAATAATGCAATCAGACACACACCCGCCAACGGCACAATCACCATTCAGGCGGAAGAGCAAAGCGGGTCGCTTGAAATACGTGTTAACGATACGGGAGATGGGATCGCCCCCGATCACTTGCCTCATGTTTTTGATCGGTTTTACCGAGCAGATCCGTCTCGTCAACGCCATGAAGATGATGGTGGTAGCGGTTTAGGGTTAGCGATCGCTCGAGCAGTAATCGAAACACACAACGGCACCATTACGGCCGAAAGCGATGGACTTGAAAAGGGTAGCCGATTTATTATTAAACTGCCCGTCTAAATTAATCAGCTAAGACCAATAAAAAAAGGGGAATGACCCTTCCGAATCATTCCCCTTTATATTCAAGCTGTTGCAATTATGCTTTGCGGATCAAGCTAACAATAAAGAGCAAGAGTATCGCGCCAACAACGGCCGCGATGAGCCCCATAAAGTTGAAGCCTACAGCCCCTAAACCAAGGACATTGCTGAACAGAAAACCGCCAACAAATGAGCCAATGATGCCCACAATTACGTTTCCGATCAGCCCGAATCCGCCACCTTTCATGATCTGACCCGCTAACCAGCCAGCCACGCCACCAAAGACGATCCACACTACAAAATTCATTATTTCACCCATTACTGCCTCCTTTTTTCAAACTAAGGTGATTTATAAAAACAATAAGCTCGGTAACTCTTATACGCCTATGGCCCAACATTAGTTGCGCATAAAGTTATCGCCTCAATTCAATAAGACTACTGTTTCCCCAAGATTCAGGCAAGCTTTAGTAAAACGACTGCACTGGACGTATATTTTTGTGGCATACTATCCAAACTAGAGGTGGTTTGGATAGTATGCTAACGATACAAATTATTTGGATTTACTAGGGTTTTTTGCAATCAAACGCAGGATTGGTCAAACTAAAGGAATGAAGAAATCCGTCTCGATTTGTATGACCCTCGCACTTATTGTTGCACTATTGATTTTCGCTATCGGATGCAGCAGTCCAGAACCTGTTTCCTTAGCAGAGGTGCCCACGGTAGATGTCCCGACAGTCGCGGCGCCGCCTACCGCAACAACAGCCCCCCTGCCCACTCGAATCCCTACAAATACGCCTCTACCTACAGAAACAATCCCTGTAACGCTTGTAGCAACGGTCGCATCTCTGCCATCCCCAACGCCTGTTATTCTTCCGACGAATACCCCGACTCCACGCCCTGACTCAATCGTTTATGCGATGACCTTTTCAACACAAGGTGAAGCGATCAATGTGCATCAATTTGGTTGGGGAGAAAGTCATCTGATTTTAATCGGCGGCATGCACGGGGGGTATGAATGGAATACGGTTTTATTGATGTATGAGTTGATCGATCACCTTGAAGCCAATCCCGATCTTATCCCTGAAACCCTACGCCTTTCTATCATCCCTGTCATGAACCCAGACGGGCTAAGACTAATCGTCGGCAGCCCGAACCGATTTAGCCGCAACGATGTGCCTTATTCAACAGAATCCGGCCGATTCAATTCAAATGAAGTCGATCTAAATCGTAATTGGGATTGTCAATGGGAGCCGATCGGGTATTGGAGACGACAGGAGGTGTCGGGCGGAGCATTCCCAGAGTCTGAAAAGGAGGTTCAAGATGTGCGCTTCTTCATCGAAGACTCTGACCCGGCCGCGGTCATCTTCTATCACAGTGCCGCCAGTGCCATTTACCCAGGTTTCTGCGGAGATATCATGGCCGACAACACACCAGGCATCTTGCTGGCGTATGAAATCGGCTCCGGCTATTTACCCCCATCAAAAGGTGGCACCACATTCTCGTATGCGGTTACCGGAACAGCGGCAGACTACTTGGCAACCAAAAATATCGCTGCTATCGACGTTGAGTTGACCGACCACTTTGGGACGGAGTTTGACCGGAATTTGGCCGGTGTTTTAGAAGTGATTAAATGGATTGTTGAACCAACTGACGGAAGTTAGGGGAATGCGCCTATAAAAGGTGTTTCTTGGTTTCTGCGATATGTTTTTTTAGATAAAACGTAAATGGGGTTCCACCGGTCCCTACCCCTTCAACCGATTTTGCCGGTTTTAAGATATACATCGCAGCATATTCAATATGTCGAATTCGAAATTGACTCAGCTTCTCTACCGCATAATTGTAGGCATCTTTTAGCAGCTGATCACCGCTGTCAGAGATCATTTTGCGCGCGTTTACCCCTTTCTGCAGCGTATAAATTAAATTGCGATCAGTAGGCGGCATATAGTCAAACATCTCGATAAGGTAAATTCGCATCTCATCCCGCTCGTGAGCAATTCCCAGAGCTGCGTCAATCGCTGGCACAACGCTACTTTGTGCACCGGTTTCTCCGCGTAGTTTAACCGGCTTATTCTGGTATGCCTCAACCCCCTCGTAAACAACGCCCTCTGGAAACATTTCGTTGTCCTTCCAACCAAACATAAACGGCCGCACCCGGTTGTAATAGATGTATGGGTCACAACGTTCTGGCATCCGTTCCAAAATTTTTGTCATTGCCTCCAGCGTATCCCCGATTTTTTGAAGACTACGGGTAATCATCGCGTAATCGGAGGTTGCGACAGCCTGTTTTAAGCGTATTAGGCTTTGTATCGCGGGAGCCGCGGCCGCCTCTATTTCAACATGCAGGGTCACAAACCATTCTTCATCCATTCCGCCTAAAAAATTTTGATGGAGGGTTAAATTCTCCGCCACAATTGGTCCATTTGGGTCGATGCGGCGCCAATTCACCAGCGTTTGCGTGGCATATGACAAAATGGGTGGAATACCCAACTCGGTTGCTAACGCATGGTAAGGGACCGCCAATTTGGCCGGGATCGTATTAACCGGCTCCCCATGCGACCCCAAAATATACAGGCTCGTCAAGTAAGCAAACAGATTAACCGCTCGCCATTTCTCAGCAGGTGACTTTAATGCTTCTAGCGGAAAGTCTGGAAGCTGCTCTTTCACAATCGGCCGCAGATGACGTGTTAAAACGAGCTTGCGTAAATCATCCCCAACATCCGTCCAATCTGCACAAGCGGCCGGTAAATGGCGCAAGGGGTCAACGTCTGGCAAAAATCCATTGGTGAATTGTTTTTCAACGTTCATAAGTTTCCTTCCGATTCCTGTCTGTCTTATTCTTCTTAATTAGGTGGACCATATTCAGCGAGCCCGTCTGCGTAGGCATCGCCACCATAACAGTCGTTTACAACGATAACAGGGAATCCAACAACCGAAAAGCGACGAATCGCCTCCGTGTCTAAATCTGAATATGCGATGATTTCTGATGCCTGGATCTGCTTCGAAAGCAAAGCTGCGGCCCCACCGACAGCTGCAAAATAAACCGCTTGATGCTGAATTAGCGCCTGTTTTATCGGCTCGCTTCGGTACCCCTTGCCAATCATCCCCCTCAATCCCAATTTTAGAAGAGGAATTGTATAAGGGTCCATGCGGCCGCTGGTGGTAGGACCAGCTGGCCCAACCGGCTGGCTAGGGCCCGCAGGGGCAGGGCCAACGTAATAAATCGTTTCTCCTGCCAACTGTACCGGCAAATTATTTCCTGCTTCAATTTCGGCAATCAACCGTTTGTGCGCAGCGTCTCGTGCGGTAAGCAAATCCCCCATCAGCAAAACAATATCGCCTGCTCGCAACTCTAAAACAGATTCTTTTGACAGTGGTAGTTGGATCGATTTAGGCAGCATACGTTTGATCAGTTAGGGTATTATAAAATAATCGACGCGCGACGAGGCGCTGAACAATTGAGATTTACTGCAACTGGCAAAGCTGCGATATGTGTCGCAAACGATTCGATGTGTACGGCCAAGGCTGTCACAGAGCCACCAAACCCTTGAGGCCCGATCCCTAACGCATTTACCTGTTGGAGCAACTCTTGTTCAAGCTGGGCGATATGGGGCTGTGGTGAAGGTTGACCCAACGGCCGCATTAGAGCCTTTTTCGCTAAAAGACCCACCCCATCAAATGAACTGCCCAATCCGACCCCAACAATGATCGGTGGACAGGCGTTTGGTCCGGCTGCTCTGATGGTCTCTAAAACAAATTCTGTGACGGCAGCAGAACCGGAGTTGGCCGGCAACATCTGCAAGCGGCTCATCAGTTCAGCCCCAAACCCTTTCATGGCAACGGTAATTTTTAACCGATCCCCAGGAACAATATCTGTGTGAAGCACCGCTGGAGAATTGTCCGCCGTATTTTCTCGTAAGAGCGGGTCTGCCACGACCGATTTGCGTAAGTCAGCATACCCTTGCCGCACCCCGGCGTTCACCGCATCAGTTAACCCGCCACCCACAAGATGCACATCTTGCCCTATTTCAAGCATGACGATCGCCATGCCTGTATCTTGACAAGTTGGAATCTGTTGAGATGCAGCATAGTCGGAATTTTCGAGAAGCGTGCTGATCATGATGCGGCCGACTTGAGATGCCTCACGCTCCTGAGCCGATCGCATCGCCGCAAGGTAATCATCGGGCAGTGCATAGGCGGATTCTTGGATTAAATCTCCGATCGCTTTGGTTATCTTATCAACGGGTAATTCTCTTAGCTGGGTCATTTAATTAGAAACCAACCCCTTGGTGACTATAGGAATAAGATCGGCCAATTCTGATGCAAGCATCCCACTCTCCCCAAAAAGGTCCTGACCATTTTCGCCACCCGATGCATGAATCCATCCGCCGAGTACGGCCGCATCAATCCTTTCTTGTACAGAAAATATTTTCATCTTGAAAAATGGTAACAAAAAACCGCTGGCTTTCAACCAACGGTTTATTTTAATGGCACCCCAGGAAGGAATCGAACCCTCAACCTACGGATTAGAAGTCCGGCGCTCTATCCATTGAGCTACTGGGGCTAAAAAATTAAGTTGTACAACCAACTAATTTTATAAAGAAAGCGGTTAGCAAGGCAAAAAATCTTTTACTGAACGAGACATAAATTACTGTCTCATTTTAAATTCGCGTTCTTGCCTAACGAATTAGCCCTTCTACCCTAATCAATGACAGGGGAAATACCTTGGTAAATCCGAGTTCCACCGATTGTGCGCAAAACAACGTCTGGTGTACGTCCGATTTCGGCCGAAATCTCTGCGACGGTCATCGGTTGATTGGCATTGGCAAGTAATACACAAAAAACCGCGTCTACTAATGAAGATTTAGAAGCGAAATCTTCTGGCAGTTGACGGAAATATGTGTGCACCACATATTGAAAACCATCAACCCGACGAACCTCGCCTGTACTCATGTCGACAATATCAACCTCATCAATCTCTGGGTTGAAGTGGATATCACCAATTCCCAAAGCCTGAAGGCGCGTTGCCAAATAAGCTTTTAAATCCATCGTTGACCGATTCCACCATTCGTAGTCGATATGGAATCGGGAACTTTCATCTACTTTCTTATTACCTTTGAGGTTAATTTTTGGTCTGCCTGCCATAGTATGGTTTTAAATCCCTAATATTTAACTTTTATTATTGCATCCGGTTTGGGTCGAACTGCCAATATTGATCTCCAACAGAGATAAATGCTGGCTGGCGAACCAATTCTGCAAAAATCGCGCCTGACGGTACTCTGCGCAACATATTAATCGCACTATAAAGTGTTTTAGCATGTACGGAGTTCTGGGTCCCTTCACTGGTTAGGTCTGGGAAGATTCCGGCGAGTAGTTCATTGAGCGGTCGCTGACTTGTTTTGCGATAGATCGTATCTAGAGCGGCCGTTTGTTCGGTATCGACAATCATCAGTTCGTCATAATCACAGCCGATGTTCTGTTTACGTAATTCGAAACGTACGCCGTTATCAACAACACTTGCCACCCGAACATATTCTTTACGCTCTTTACGGCGTCGGTCGCAACCGATAATTACGCGGCCGGGCTGGTCTGTTGGGGTCAGGTTAATGTATCCACCAACCGGAATGCTGTTACGCTCGAACCAGTCAGCTAGACCGGTAATATAGCGATGTTTGCCCACAACCCAAACGCTGAACTCTTGTCCCGTCATATCATCAATCAAAGTAACCAGTTGTGTTTGCGAAACACCTAGAGGAAACAATGGACGAATACGTGAAGCCAGAGGCAAGGTGCCACTTGAAAGATGTGGATAGGTGATTGAAAATTTAACCGTCTGCTTCATGTCGGCCGATTCGATCTCTGACCATTCATCGTCAATCTCTCGCTCGATCTGTACCAGCTGAGAACCGAACAACGCCCGATCAAATGAAATCGGTTCAAGATTTAACCTTTCAGGGATGTTTTGTACATCTTCTGGTGTTAACCGATGTAAGAACCAAGCGACTTTGCCAGGAGGGGCAACCTCAACAAATCTTTCATCTTGTTGCAAATGGTAGTTTAAAGAGAATTCTTGGACGGATGGTTTAACACCGCTGTCCATATCTAAGTCTTTTAAAATCTCTGGCGTCGTCAGCGGGCCGCCTTCATTCATATCAAGCACCGCTTCGGTTAGATGCAGGTGCCCAACACTAACCTCTGAAAAGAGGGATTTGATAAACCATTGATCGGCCAACCGCACGAACTCTTCGTTCTCATCTAAACGGCTGCGCAGAGTGTTTGAAACATGATCCCCATAATAAGCAAAAAGTTTATCCAGATCCGGCTCTTCACTGCTAACGGCGCTTAAACCATCACCATTGTTCAACGGATGTTCAATGTCTAGGCCGGCCGCGAACTCACGCTCCTTGCCACCCTCAAATTCCACCTTAATCGCCTTGAAAGATCCAAATTGAGGATTCTGAGCTTCCCGGATCTCTGAAACTTGCCCGTGAGCAAACTGCAGCGAAGGAAAAATAATTTGGTCGCCTTCAGCATAATCAAGAACAGGTTGGTAGACAGTGCGGCCTTCTAACCGCTTCTGAAGTTCCATTTTCTCAACATTTAGGCGCGAACTAATAATTGCGCGAACAAGGGTTTCTAGTTGCTGAGGCTCTTCTGTATCTATCAGAAATTGATATAAATCTTCAATGTCTGAATCTGTAATTTTGAATGTTGGTTCAATCCAGTATTCTGGATCGTTTGTCCGAGACTGTGTCACTGCGCTCTCCTAATATAGAGGGGATTTAAGGTTTGTAGCGTGGGGGTACTCACTCTGGAATATTCTGAACTAAACGATTATAGCCAGAGGCCCCTAAAATGGCAATCGGCCTATATACAAAATTTATCGTGTTCATAGTGCATTTAGGCGTTAATAGGCCGTTTAACCGACAATAAGTAGGATTCCTTACATAGTAATAGTGAGTCTGAATTTCATATGATTTTTTTCAAAGGGAAAGTCTCAATTTGACAATCATATCTCTTCCTGCCAAACTCGAAATTGTGACTAAATTATCAAATTCAGAAATTAACCGGTTCAGTCGTCACATCATCTTGCCCGATGTCGGCTTAGCTGGACAAGAAAAGCTCAAAAGCGCAGCCGTCCTCTGTATTGGCGCAGGTGGACTAGGTTCACCCGTCCTTATGTATTTGGCGGCAGCAGGCATTGGGCGAATTGGAATCGTCGATTATGACGTTGTAGATGTAACCAATTTGCAGCGCCAAATTATCCATGGCACTCAAGATGTCGGGCGGCCCAAAATAGATAGTGCGGCCGAGCGTATGCTTGACATCAATCCGAACCTGATCATCGATAAGTACGAAGTTCCATTTTCGTCAGCCAATGCGTTATCAATCATGGAGCCCTATGATTGTGTGATTGATGGGACAGACAATTTCCCAACCCGATACTTGGTTAACGATGCGTGCGTCATTTCAGGTAAGCCAAACGTTTATGGCAGCATCTTTCGCTTTGAAGGTCAGCTCTCTGTGTTTGGCACACCTGACGGCCCCTGCTATCGCTGTCTTTTCCCAGATCCCCCTCCCCCAGGATCAGTCCCGTCTTGCGCTGAAGGGGGTGTGTTGGGCATTTTGCCTGGCACAATCGGTGCGATGCAGGCTACAGAGGCGGTAAAATTAATTTTGGGGATCGGCCGACCCATGATCGGCCGCCTGCTGATTTATGATGCGCTTGAAATGGATACGATGGAAATCAAAGTCGCAAAAAATCACGACTGCCCCGTTTGTGGAACCAATCCAACCGTGACCCAGCTTATCGATTATGAACAATTCTGTGGCATGCCCGCGCATGACCATAGCAACTATCAATCTGGAGAAGAGAAAATGAATGAGAAAGAACCGGTACCCGGAATAACCGTACAGGAATTGAAAGCCCGCTTAGATGCAGGTGAATCGATTAAAATATTGGACGTAAGAGAACCTCATGAATGGGACATCTCAAATCTAGAAGCATATGGCTCTTTCTTAATCCCTAAAGACCAAGTTGTTGACCGAGCGGCCGAACTTGACCCAAACGTTGAGATGGTTGTTCAATGTCGCAGCGGCGGCCGAAGCGCAGATGTAATTCGCTGGCTACAGCCTCTTGGCTTTAACAAACTGATAAACCTTGAAGGTGGTATCAACTTGTGGGCAAAAGAGATAGAAGAGGACATGCCCACCTATTAACTGATGTTATGCGCTAGAGACCAGTCAGGTTTCCATTTGCCCCTAGTCTTAAGAGCAGTTGCTTATAAAAACCTGACAGGTCTTTGTTAAAGAAGTGCGCAACATGAGCTTTTTTAAATTTTTGACAAACGGACATATGGAACCGCTTGTCAGAATAAGACGAATCCAAATAAATCGATTACAGGAGACATTTTTATGAAAGCGGTATGGAATGGGACAGTAATTGCTGAAAGTAATGAGACAATCGTGGTTGAAGGCAACCATTATTTTCCGCCGAGCTCAGTGAATAAAGAGCTTCTGACCGATAGCAGCCATCAAACAGTATGTGGCTGGAAAGGGACCGCCAATTATTTCAATCTAAAGGATGCTAGTGGCAACGAAAAGAAAAACGCCGCTTGGTATTATGCAAACCCCAAGGATGCGGCAAAAAACATCAAAGATTATGTCGCTTTCTACTCGTTTGTTTCGGTTACTGAGGCATAGGAGCTACTTTTGATTAAACTGGGTCTGGCTTTTGGTGGCGGTGGTGCCCGAGGCGCCGCACACGTTGGTGTTTTATACGAGCTTGAAGTGCTTGGTGTTAAACCGCAAATATTAACCGGCACCAGTATCGGGGCGGTTGTGGCAGCCATGGTCGCTTTTTCAAAACCGCCCAAAGAAATCCACAGCTTCTTTGAAAAGCTAGATTTAGCCTCTCTTTATAATCGGCCGGGTAACAACCCCTCTATTTCCAGCTTATACAGTTTCGAGAAAGCGATTACCGAGGTGTTGGGGCAACCTAACTTTAAAGATGCCGATCTGCCATTTTCAGTCGTGACGACCAATCTCGTCACTCGGCAAGAACTTGTTATAGGTGAAGGGGATGTTGTATCGGCCGTCTTGGCCTCAATGGCATTCCCTGTCATGTTCCCCCCCATCGAACGAGAGGGACTCACCCTTGTAGACGGCGGTCTGGTCAACAACTTACCTTTTGATGTGGCCCGCGCACGCGGTGCAACCAATGTGATCGCCATTGACCTAGGCAATTCAGCCCCCTATGGCACCGCTCCCGCTCTGGGTGCAGGCAGTGGCCTGTTAGGACGTGCGGTAAATTTCACTAAGAGACGTCAAACGTTTCAGGTGATTACCGCGGTCACAGACATTATCACAGAACGCTCGATGCAGGCCCGAATGGCGATCTCTCCGCCGGACCTACTTATTCGCCCGCGCATGGATCATATCGGGTTAATTGATTTTGATATGACCAATACAGCGATCCTAAGCGGCCGCAAATCGATAAGGGAAAACCCTGAAGTTGTTGAAAAATTAAAGCAGTGGTGTAAAAATCCGCCAGGCACGCCCGTGTAGATGCGTTGGTTATAACTCAACATCTATAAGAAGGGGTAAACTAAAGTAAGCGGCTCAATCACACTTGAAGCGGGTTTTACACCGCTTAAACCCTCTTATCATATTAAAACAGATTAGAGAAAATAATTTTCAAGGTTGGCCTTAAATAAAATCGGAGAAGAATAACATGGATCATATCTTAGGCATCGACATCGGAGGCAGCGGCATTAAAGGCGCCCTCGTAGACTTGACATTAGGCGAATTTGCAACAGATCGTATCCGTATTCCGACACCGGAAGGTTTTTCAATGGATGATGTTTCGGCCGTTATCGGAGAGATGGCACGATCATTCAACTATTCAGGCAAAATCGGTGTGGGGTTTCCAGCCCCGGTCCGACTAAATGACGGGGTTGTGCTGGCAGACCCAACCGCACATCATCATCCAGGCTGGAAAGGAGAATCAGCATCGGCCGCCTTTTCAGAAGCAGCAGGCTGTGAGGTAACCGTCGTTAACGATGCAGATGCAGCGGGGTTGGCTGAAGCAAAATTTGGAGCTGGCATGGGGATCCAAGGCACAATTCTTGTCTTAACGCTTGGAACGGGGGTTGGATCTGGTCTCATCTATAATGGGCAGCTTGTCCCCAATACAGAACTAGGAAAACTCTACCTAAAAAACCATCCTGATTTCTCTGAACAATATATGGCTGGGCGAATAAAAGAAGAGCAGGATCTATCTTATGAGGTATGGGGCAATCGCCTGAATGAATACTTGATCCATGTCAAACGGCTATTTGATCCTCAAATGATTATTCTTGGGGGTGGAATCAGCAAGAAGTTTGATAAATACTCAGAATTTATCGACATCGACACGACGGTTATCCCTGCGACTTTGCGAAACAAGGCGGGCATTATCGGTGCAGCTGCAGCGGCCGTCCAATAAGTCTGCGGCTCGAGTGTTGCAATTCCCAAGACTTTCAACTGATGTTCGGCCGCTTAAATCGAGGCGAATGCGATAAAAATCGCTCGTTCGTCTCCCCTTTTCTGTAGAATTGCCTATATGTAATTAGTCCAAAGAAATTGTTTGAAATAGAGCATATTATGTACCCAAAACAACAAATTTGAGCTAGAATACCGGGCTTAAATCTGTCAGAAACTTTAAAATTTTAATAACCGTTTGTTGTCTAAATAGGTTTTAAAACCACCCTCCAACCCATAATTGTTTGGTAAGCATCAGGAAAACGTTAGGTTGAATCAATATTTTACCTTGCATAATAAAGATTCAATTCTTAATCCATACAGCTATTGGAGAATTTCCTAACATGAAAAATTTGATGATTACAGGTGGAGCAGGTTTTATCGGAGCAAACTTTGTTCATCTGATGATGGCAAAATATCCGGATTACAATTTTATTATCTACGACAAGCTGACATATGCTGGCAATCTAGATAATCTAAAAGATGTTATGGATCTGCCAAATTTCGTATTTGTTCAAGGGGACATTTGCGACGCAGATCAAGTAGCAGAAACAATTGAAGAACATCAAATTGATACAATTGTAAACTTTGCGGCCGAAACTCATGTCGATCGCTCTATTTTGGACCCAGATGCATTTGTAAGAACCAGCGTGAATGGCACCTGGGTTTTGCTGGAAGCAGCGAAAAAATATCAACTCGAACGGTATCACCAAATTTCTACCGATGAAGTATACGGCGACATTCCAGAACCGAAATCTTCAGTAGAGGGTGATGCACTTGAGCCAAGAAGTCCATACGCTGCCAGCAAAGCCAGCGCAGACCTAATGGTTCAGGCATACCATACGACGTTCGGTTTACCTACCACGATTTCACGTGGATCAAATAATATCGGTCCATATCAGTACCCTGAAAAAGTAATTCCTCTTTTCACAACCAACGCAATGGATGGTAAGCCACTACCGGTTTACGGTGATGGGAAACAAAAAAGAGAGTATCAGTTTGTGGGTGATCATTGTGAAGCGATTGATTTCGTTCTTCACAAAGGTAATATCGGCGAGATTTACAACATCGGAACAGGTGTAGAAGTCGAAAACATGCGAATGGTAGAGATCTTGATTGAAACCTTAGGTGTTTCAAAAGACTTAATCCAACATGTTACCGACCGCGCCGGTCATGACCGACGTTACAGTTTAAACATTAGTAAGATCAAATCCCTCGGTTGGAAACCACGCCATGACCCCGAAGATGCGATTCGCCAAACGGTTGAATGGTATCGTGACAACGAATGGTGGTGGCGCAAGGTTCGGAACGATGAGTTTGATGCTTATTATGAACGCCAATATGGTGAGCGTTTAAAAAATTAGCACACAGTTAAATTAGTCGAACGTAGATTAGAACCAAATTTTCTTTTCCACACTATTTCACCTAATCGCTGTGTGATGACAATTTAAGCAAGCGGCATATTTTGAATGTGCCGCTTGTTTTAGTACAGAAATACAACGAAATTGGAGATTAGATACAATGAGTGGTTTAGAAGGTGAAACAATTGCCGATACCCAAAAAAGCCGTGTCGACGGCAAGATTGGCGAGCTAATTTATCATGGGTACAACATTTTAGATTTAGGCGAAAATGCAGACTTTGAAGAGGTAGCTTACCTGCTTTGGAACAATGAATACCCAAACGCCGAGCAACTAGCAGCATTTGATGCTGAGCTTAAAGCGCTTCGCACAATTCCAGATGTGGTCATGACAGTGCTTAAAGCATTGCCTAAAGATGGACATCCGGTTGCGGCTCTACGGACGGCCGTAAGCGCCATGGCGTTGACAGATCCAGATGCAGACGATGTGAACCTAGAAAACTCACTCGCAATCGCTAAAAATTTAGTCGCTTCTATTCCAACCATCGTTGCTGCGTGGGAACGGCTTCGTAAGGGTCTAGAGCCTTTGGCACCGCGTGATGACTTAAATCATGCTGCAAACTTCCTCTACATGTTCACTGGGGAAGAACCTTCGGCTGAAGCTGTAGATGCGATCGATAAATACCTCGTTCTTCTAGCTGACCATGGCTTTAATGCTTCAACCTTTTCGGCCCGGGTAACCACCGGAACCCTATCGGACATGTATTCAGCGATCACAACCGCGATCGGCACTTTAAAAGGTCCGGCTCATGGTGGTGCAACCCAAGCTGCAATGACCCAATTCATCGACGCCCAGAAAATGGGCCCTCAAGAATGGTTTGATGACGCTCGCGCCAACGGCAAACGTGTTATGGGCATTGGACACCGTGTATACAAAGTTGAAGATCCACGTGCTAAAATCTTACGCCCATTGGCAGAGAAATTGGCGGCCAATCATGAACAGGGTTACTGGTATGATGTTGCTTTAGGTGTTGAACAAGCGGCCCGTAAAGATGCTTATTTCATCGACCGCAACCTATTCCCGAACGTTGACTATTATTCAGCGCCAGCGCTTTACATGCTCGGAATTCCACTAGACACATTCACCAGCCTCTTCACCATGAGTCGCGTGGTAGGTTGGACGTCTCATGTTCTAGAGCAAATGGAAAACAACAGGCTGATCCGGCCGCGTGCCAACTATGTTGGACCAACTGGGCTAAAAACCAGCGGCTAATTTCAAAAGCGGTCTAAGACATTTAAATTTAAAGCGTGACTTGGGTCACGCTTTTTTTTTGCACAAAAATATTTTCCACAAGTGTCCAGCCTTCCGTGCAAATCTTTACTCTAGAGAAGTGTGGTTTAGTGACTTCAATAAATGTTTGGTTGGGAATGTGGCTGATCTGCGGTTGGTACGGATAATTATTGAAATGTAATTTTAAGCCGGAGGTATAAATGGCTGCTAGATCTGCAAACTTTTTATCGTTGATTGGTTGTCTATTTTTAGTGGGGTGTTCTGGGCTATCCAACTTAGTAGATGGAGGGGAAGTTGCTGTCATCACCCCTGAAATCGTACATAACCCAACCGATCCCCCACCTGCCGCTACAAATACCCCGGTGCCCACTATCACAATAGCGGTAGAGGATACGGCCGATGATCAAAACACCAACCTGCTCGCAGACCTCGAAATTGTCTCGATAAATATTGAGGCTGAAGACGGTAAAAATTGCCTCGATGATCAATTTAATTTAGTTGCCCGCGTCACAATTACAAATAACGGAAGCCAACCGGTTGGCCCGTTTGATATTGCAGTTGACTCGGAGGTCGTGACATTTGCAGGCCAACTCATCCCGGGAGACAGTGGAACGGTTTTGACTAGTAACTTCTCCCCGGAGATGGTTGCTGTTGCAGACCCGAACAACTTAATTGAGGAGGCGGATGAATCGAACAATATCTATGATAGACCGATTCCCATCCCTACCCCACCACCGCCGTGTGAACCAACGGCTGAGCCAGAACCGGAAGCGGTACCGATTAATGCCATCAACTTAGAATGGACGGCCGGTGGGTTTGCAAAACCGCTATTTGTCACCCATGCAGCAGATGACAGGCTGTTTGTTGTAGAACAACAGGGAACCATCCGAGTGCTAACGGCCGATGGCGTTGCAGGCAACACCCCTTTCCTAAACATTATCGACCGGACAAATTCCGGCCGAAACGAACAAGGATTGCTCGGGCTGGCATTCCACCCTGACTATCAACAAAATGGCCGCTTCTTTGTGAACTATACCCATGCAGATGGCAGCACGGTCGTTTCTGAATTCAGGGTTACTGGCGATGCTAATGTGGCAGATGCAGCTTCTGAGCGACAAATCTTAAAAATCGGGCAGCCATATGCAAACCATAATGGGGGGATGATCGCCTTTGGCGCAGACGGCTATCTTTACATCGGTATGGGGGATGGCGGTTCACAAAATGACCCTGAAAACCATGCACAGAATCTTGATTCACTTCTAGGGAAAATTCTGCGCATCGATATTGATAATGGCGAACCATATGGCATCCCGGCCGACAACCCATTTGTGAACGATCCAAATGCTCGCAACGAAATTTGGTCTTATGGCTGGCGCAATCCTTGGCGCTTTAGCTTTGACGGCCGAACGGGAGACATGTTTATCGGTGATGTTGGGCAAAATGCGATCGAAGAGATTAGCTTCAATCCGGCCGGAGTCGGCGGGTTAAACTTTGGCTGGCGCATTTTTGAAGGGAATGAGTGCTACCTAGACGACTGCTCTTCTATTCAACAAGAAGCCGCTATTGCAAGCTACACCCATGATGGTGGTCATTGCTCAGTGACCGGTGGAATCATGTCGCGCAATCAGCAAGCGGTTGGCATGTACGGCAATTACTTTTTTGCAGACTACTGCTCTAGCCAAATTTGGCGCCTGTTTGCAAATGGGGATGGCAGTTACGATATGGCACCGTTAGCCAATCCCGGCTTCTTTATTTCCAGTTTTGGCGAAGGTGTCAACGGAGATATCTATGTCATCGATCAAATCGGTGGTGACATTTACAAGATCGTAGGTGAAGGATAAGGTTGCAGGCTGGGATCTTCTAAAGTCAACCATAGTCGATGGACTAATCAATAACGATCAGCCCATCGACTATGTTTACCCCGTATTTTTTGATTCGGTAATTTTCATCCCCAATACATCGGCCGCTCTTTAGATCAAATTTCCACTGATGAACGGGACAGAAGGCTCGTCCCCGGTGGATTTCTCCTTCGCGAAAATCGCCTCCTGCGTGCGGACATTTGGCCGAAAATGCGATCAAATCCCCTTCAACCCGAGTGATGATGACGCCTCCACCTTCCTCTAATTCAAAGGAGACAGGGGCGTTTTCTTCTACATCTTCAGCGCGAATTTCGGTTTTTATCATCGGAGACAATCTACTAATCTGGATCTGAGAATTCAGGGTCATCGAAGGCAGAGATGCAGGCTGAATCAGGTTGATCAGACGGACGATCAATAAAGTCTAACCCGATTTGCCGGGTACAGTCATTGGCACTGAAAATGCCATGTGCCAACTGTGGGATTTCTACAAAATAGCTATTGGGTAGGTTTTGTTGTAGCGATTGCCCCCACCAAGCAGGAGTTACCGGGTCAAAACCGCCAGCTAAAATCAAAGTGGGTATATCAGAAACGACCGGCTCATTTTCGATTGTTGAAGCTTGACCCGCCTGCCAAATATCACATGACTCTAAAGTAAACTCATAGTCGTCGTAATAATCGACAAGTCGAGGATTAGCATTAATTTCGTCTTGTGCATTGGCTTCAATCGAAAATGGATATTCTTCGCGACATTGAATGGTTCGATAAACCGCACCACTAAAGAAGTCGTTGTTAACGAAGAACAGCTCTTCCATCTCGATCACATCAGCAAATTCCCCCTGCTCAAGATCCTCGATGATGTCTGGCATGTCAATAAACATCGACTCTGAATAGAGGGTTTGGAATAACATGCTAATTAAATCGTCTCCCCAGAAAAGGGTCTGGTGAGTTGAGCCATTGAGCCAATGGGTAATTTCAAATGCAACCGGATTTTCGTTTAGCTCTTCTACAAGAGCGTAAAAGCGATTTTCAAGATCTGGATACTGTGCATTACACTCGGCGTCGGCCGCGCAACTGTCAAAAAACACCCTGAACGCATCATTTTGACTACGCGGATAATTTTCATATAGATCCCCTTCAACCGGATAAGCTGAATCTAGGATAACGCTACGCACCCCACCAGGGAAATCACGCATAACGGTTTGAGCCAATCGTGTCCCGTACGACACACCAAACAGATTCCATTGTTCGATGCCTAAAGCTTGGCGGATCGCATCTACATCGGCCGCGCTTGCCGCGCTCCCATATCCGGTCAGGTCAACACCTTCAGCCACCAATCGGTCTCTGCAAGCGGCCATCGCACTAACATATTCCGGCTTTGTATCTTCCCAATCTTCTCGTGAATCGAGCCATTCGAGCTCGAGTTTTGAAATTTCGTGGCATTGGAGTGCCGGTTGTGAATAGCCGATCCCCCGCTGATCAAACGTGATGTAGTCCCGGTTTTGCAAAAATGGTTTGATGCTGTCTTCAAGGGTGAAGGGCAACACCTCTAAGGTAAATCCCCCAGGGCCGCCGTCTAAATAAATGACCGGGTCAGGTTGCAGGTTTTCACTATCGGATCGGTAAACGGCTACCGCAAGCGCAACCGGTTTCCCATCTTCGGGACGATCCCAATTTTGAGGCACCAACACCGTGCCACACTCAACCGTAATGTCGGCCGGTGTCCGAAATGGGCAATCTCGAGCGATAAATTCAGGTGGAGCATCGATCGAAAACTGATCAGCAGACTCTGATTCGATGGCACCGGCCGGGTTTTCAACTTGCGACTCGCCTAGAAAATCCCCCTCAAGACCACTCGCAAAGAAAATTGAGACTGCACCGACAATGATCGTGCAAGTTAGCCCGATAACAATAACACCCGCTATGATCCACATCACTTTTTTGTTCATATATTTATTTTTTCCATGGTGCAAAACCGCTACGTTTTCTTTGTTAAAGGCTCCAAGCTTTGACCACCCAGAATTAGGTTTGTGGCATTAACCCGACTTGAAGCGCATCTTTTAAGGTGCGACATTCGATAACCTTTAGCCCTTTGGGATAATTTGGCTTTTGACGGCCGACTGAAACCGGAATGACACAGCGTTTAAAGCCTAATTTGAACGCTTCGCGCAATCGAATCTCCGGCTGGCTCACACTGCGCAGTTCACCACTCAGACCGATCTCACCGACAAAGGCCATATCCGCATGGACCGGCCGGTCGCGAACACTGCTCGCAATCGCCACCGCCACCGACAAGTCAGAAGCGGGTTCATCGATGTCTAAACCGCCGACCACATTGACGAACACATCTCGGTCAGCTAAGGATAAGCGTACCCGCCGGCTTAAAACCGCTGTCAGCAATAGCAAACGGTTGTAGTCGATACCGTTGGCTGTACGGCGTGGATTTGCAAAGGTTGTGGCGCTAGCCAGTGCTTGAATTTCAATCAGCAGCGGCCGGGTCCCCTCCATCGTCACAGCGATGGCTGAGCCGGACGCATTAATCTGCCGTTCCGCCAGGAACGCCTCGGATGGATTGGGAACTTCGGACAAACCGGTCTCTAGCATTTCAAAAACGCCGACTTCGCTGGTTGCCCCAAATCGGTTTTTTATGCTGCGTAACAGACGGTAGCGATGGAATTGATCCCCCTGCAATTGCAAAACGGTGTCAACGATATGTTCCAACACCCTGGGCCCCGCAATCGTCCCTTCTTTGGTTACATGGCCAACGAGGAAAATCGTTACTGCACTATTTTTCGCGACTTCTTGAAGCCGGGTGGCACATTCACGAACTTGGCTCACGCTACCGGCGGCCGACTTTAGTTCGTCTGTCCAAGTTGTTTGGATACTGTCGATTATCACAAGTGTCGGCTTCTCATTCTGAATATGATTTAGAATCGCGGTCAATCGCGTTTCTGTCACCAAAAACAGCTCGTCGGCCGAAACTGTCATTCGATCAGCCCGCATACGAATCTGGTGAATGCTTTCCTCACCTGAAATATAGAGCACTTTCCCATGATCTTTGGCAACCAAAGCGGCCACCTGCAGCAGCAATGTTGATTTTCCAATCCCAGGGTCACCCCCAAGCAAAACCAGAGAACTCGGAACAATTCCACCCCCTAACACGCGCGAAAGTTCCCCAATCGGCAGCTTCATCCGTTCGTAATTCTCTTTTTCAACATCGGCCAGCCGCACGGGAGGTCTAACGGTTAACGAAGGGCGACGATTGGCCCCGGTCGTCACCGTTTCCATTATTTCTTCTACAAATGTGCCAAATTCTTGACAAGAAGGGCAGCGCCCCATCTGTTTCGGCGATGTTCGGCCGCACTCCTGACACACGAAACGTGTTTTCTGTTTTGCCATATATTTCTTTGATTCAGGTTTAAAGGCTGAAAAAGACTTCAGCTAATGGGATATATATTTCTCGGAAATGCCTTAAGCAAATTCTAAACGATTTGAGGAAGTAGTTGCACCACATTTCCCAAAGCTATATTCTCCACTGACCGCTATTATTTACAAATTGATTAATCTACTTTTATCTAACACCAGCTCGTAGAGGCAGGGTTAGGTCACACGATAATTTCGCTTCAGAGAAGTTGGTTTTTCCCCACTTTGCACCAATACAGATTTTAAATAGCAGTTTTTTCAGCACAGCCTGAAAAACCATTTGTTTCTATGTCAGATTCGTTCGGCCACAACATCGTTGTTTCAAATATACTTTTCAGTCTGCTTTGGCTCCTTGGTTTCGCAATTATTTTCGCGGCACTTTCAATTCATCACTATCGCGCCCAACTTAAAAACGACTCATTCTACGCACAATTACAGTTGGCCAACTTTCAATTACCATTTTGGGGCGGGTTGGCTCTGGTTACGATCGGGTTTGCAGGCAATGCCACAACCCTTTGGGAGCGTATCGTCTGGGTCAGCCTAGCGATTTTAACTTGTGTTCAAGTCTATTTTACGACCCACTCTTATCAAGAAGAACGAAGCGTATCAAATCACGGATGATTGACACGCTCACGAAACTTTTTCCCATGAAACAGGCATTATCAGAATTTGCGCTTATCATATTAGGGGTCATATGGGTCATCTTTGGGGGATGGATATTAGCTGCAGGCCTATTTCAAACACAACCGGTTGTTATTCAATGGTCTACAGAAACTGAGTTTGAAACGGCCGGCTTTAACATCTATCGAGGGGAATCTCCCCAAGGCGAATTTAAGCAAGTCAATGTACAGCTGATTCCGGCAAAAGCCGATGCAGCTTCAGGGGCAACTTATACTTGGGAAGATAAAACGGCGGCCGCCGGCCGTACCTATTACTACAAATTAGAAGATGTGGAATACAGCAATTCCCGGACGCTGCATGAACCTTTTCCCCATCAATCAGCAGAAATTTCGACCCTGAAATTAATCGTCGCACTAAGTGCGTTAATTTTTGGTGTCGCATTGGTCATTTATGGGAAAATAGAATTGCGTCGAAGGCGTGTGGCTCAATCCTTAAAAACGATTGCAACCTGATCAAACATTCAGTAAACATAGAACCCTCCCACATTCAATTTACATGCTCAATCAAAATCAAATCTTAAAACACAAACCAAACTTAGTCTGGCGCGATGTCGAAGACGGTGTCGTCATCGTTTCTCCGGCCGGAGGTGAAGTTCGGGCCCTAAACCAGCTAGGCAGCACAATTTGGGCCTTGTTAGACGGCACCAACACCTCGGCCGCAATTCTTGATACCCTTACCGAGCAGTACCCCGCGGTTTCAAAAACCAAACTACAAGAAGACCTCGATCTTTTCGTCAACAGCCTCTTAGAACGAGACATGCTCATGACGGTTGAATCAAATCTTACCGACTAAGGACTTTTGCTCAACCCCCTCCCAACCTCCCCCGACGGGGAGGAGCAAAATTCCCCTCCCACTGGGAGGGGTTAGGGGAGGGTTTGAGGTGCAACCAAGCGAAAGTCCTACGACTAAGAAAAAAGTACCCAAATCCGCAAAAACGGCGATTGAAAGCCTTTTAAGCGCACTTACCGCCACAGACAGAACAGATCAGCATGGTCGCCTAACAAAATTCTCATTTAGATCATCCTACTTTCCCTTAAACTATAAAGTTGGTTCTTTTAATCTAATTTAATTCAAAACAAAACGGCATCAAATCATTCACAAGCGCTACACTTTTTTCAATCTGTAGCAGCATCGGTGTATTTGCCTCCGTACTACTTTTATGTCCCTTCATCGTTCATCACACAATCGCACCCTTTTTCCATCTATCTTCAAAGCGCTCATGATTGGCGGTCTTTTTGGATTGTTTTTATCCGTTCCCACCTTCGCCCAATCCTTGGCGATGCAAACGGAATCAGAATCAGCACCACCAGCGGCCGGATCTGTAAAACTACCGGTTGGCAAAACGGTCTATAAAGTTGCTGTAGAAGATGAAGGAATTTATGAAGTCTCGGCTTCTACGCTGTTGGGCAAAGGGTTTGCAAGCGGCCTCAATCCGGCTCAGATCCAAGTCATCCACAACGGAAATGCGATTTCATGGGAACTTGTGAGTGACAGTGCTGGGCAAAGTAATGTTTTCGACGCTGACGATAAAATTCGCTTTTACGGCTGGCCGTTTGATGAATCTCGCGAAGAAAAGTTATTTGTAAACAACAATGTTTACTGGATTGTTCCGGGCGAATCGGCCGCATCGATTCAGCCAAGCAGCAACATCGCTCCGACAACCCCGGTCCTCAGCAACGTAGAAACCACAATCCAATTTGAAGTTGATGACCATTTCGACACGATGTTTATGGTAGAAGAACAATGGGAGGCGGAAAATGCGGAGCCTGACCATTATTTTTGGATGACGGTTAGTCGTCCTTTTGCAGATGAAGCGATTACAGAAACCGTATCGATCAATCTGCCCCACCCGACCAACATAGCAAGTGATGCCACAATCGAAGCGATCGCTGCGGCGCGCGGTGAGGGAAATACCCCCGCAATCGCTAAAATGACCCTACCTGATGGTGGCGATATCGACTATTCATTTTCGCTCCGCGATATTTTTTCTCTCTCTCGTGTCATCTCAAACCAAGATTTGTCAAATGGCGAGAATACAATTTCATTTACCAACACACGAAAAGAGGCTGATGATGCGCCAGGAAGTTTCTTTGTCAACTATCTGAATGTTACTTATCAACAAGATTTAAAAGGGACCTCTGACTTCTTAAGCTTTAGTCATGAAGCGATTGGGGATAAAACGTATGAAATATCAAACTTTTCGGCCGGTTCCGCCTCTGAACTTATTATTTGGGATGTATCGACACGAGAAACACCGCGAAGTGTGGCAGCCAGTTCGGCCGGTGGCGGTGCGTACACCTTTAGCGCCAACACCAGTGGCACCGCAAAATTTGTCGTTGCCGCAGCTCCTGGAATCCGTACCATCGATGCAAACGCCATCAGTTCTTATACCGTTCAAAATATAGAACCAGCGGACGGTTATGCCGACTGGCTCGCGATCTCATATGGTGATTTCATTGATGTTGCCGAAACCAGCAACGACATTAACGGGCTTGCAACCCATCGTGCCAGTTTTAGTGATCTAAAAACCCACGTGGTAGATATTGAAGACGTGATTAACCAATTTGGATATGGTTTCCCAACCTCATTGGCGGTTAAAACCTATCTTCAACACGCTTATACCGATTGGGATCAAGCGGTCCGATATGTTCTTTTAGTTGGGGATGGCCATTACAATCCCCGCCATCTGGCCTGTACCAACTGCGGCTTCAGCAATGCTGACTTTAATACGGAAGCTGACAGTCTCATTCCAATCAACTACTCCTACACAGACCCCAATCAAGGGCTTATTCCATCCGACTATCGTTATAGCTTGTTGGCGGGTGATGACCTAATTCCAGATATCGGAATTGGCCGAATAACGGCCGAAACGACGGCACAAGTTCAAGACGCGGTTAGCAAAATTATTCTTTATGAACATAATCTGCAAAGCAATGTCTCATGGAAAGAAAATATGCTTTTTACCCATGACTGGCCCAAAGAGGTACCTGAAAATTTCTTCCGGGTAAAAAGTGAACTTGCTGAAGACACGGTCACAAACTTTGGATTTAAACCAAATGTAGCAGGCTTAAACTTGGAGCCAGATGACGCCAACGACCCAGCGGCCATTGCGCTCCGTCAGTCTATTTCACAAGCAGCCAGTGAGGGACTGTCTCTATTGGTTTGGCGCGGTCACGGCTCAATCAGCAACTGGTCTGACGGGGACGTCATGTCTGTAGACAAAGTGCTGAACAACCAATTATTTGCCAATCTAGACAAACCGTTTGTCAGCATCACCCATAATTGCCTAGATGGAAACTTTGCGTATCCAGGATGGGAAGGGCTTGGAGAAACGTTGGTTAACCTGGGTGAAAAATCAACCGGTTCATCGATTAATCGCAATACCGGGTCGGCCGCACATTTCAGCGCTACCGGGCTCGGTTATGTTGAAGAGCATGAGGTCATTGCAGATTATCTGTTTGAAGCATTCTTTGAAAAAGGGCTAACTCAAATCGGAGACGCGATTACCTATACTAAAGCGAAATATATCGATGAAGTTCCGGGTAATCCCAGTGTTTCGTATGCACAACTATACAACTATAATCTGTTAGGAGACCCGGCGATGGCGGTCTTTAATACGGAACTAACTACCATCAATGGCACCCCAGACAAGGTTGAATACGAAGAGAACGAAGATACAGAATTTAATTTTGTAATTAATAACCTATCTGACATTACCGCTGCCGCAAACGGGAAATTGACATTTACCATACCAAAAGACATTACTTATCACAGAACCACAGTGAGTTATACGGGGCCGAACAACGACGGCTTTAACTTCCCAAGCAATTCAGATTTAGAGCCCTACACTTTGGTTCAATCACAGGATAGCAGCGGTAAAACGGTCATTACGATCTCACTTCACAAGCTATTTGAAGAGAATGGCGCAATCACCGGCGGTATCCCGGCCGATGGGGCGATCAATATCAAGATCTACGGCCGTGTCGTTTCTCAGCCGACCCAATCCTTTGTGATATTGCCCTATACCTATACGTCACCGGGCAACACAAATCAAAGCAGAAACTTGGTCATTAATCTTGGCGGTGCTCAATTTATTTATTTACCCGCTGTTAAGCAATAATTTGTGGCAATTCTGAACAATGGAATAAAGAAATAGTCAACTTCTCCTGTTTGGGTTCCCTCACCCAGAACTAGGTGTTAAGATATATGGTGGAAATTGGGATTTCCACGGCTCTTTTAACTAAGGTGAAGGGTGTAAACGGTTCGGTCGTTTACAAAGCCTCTATCACCTCATGGTCAACCTGTGATCTAATCTATTCATCTCATCTGATAAACGATCATTTTGGTATGACCTTACTCTGTAACATTTTTAATGATTCATATTGATACAACATCAAGCCATCATCGCCCAACGCTTCTGGGTCGATCCAAATATCTTCTCCCCATTGTTCTACTTTTTGCCTTGGCATTTTCAACCCAAACGACCGATGCTGCGGTAGAACTTGTATACTTTCGCGGCAACTATTCCGCATCAGATTTGGGGGTCGCGTTAGAATGGAAAACCTCTTATGAGTCACGCACGGCCGGTTATTTTATTAAACGTAAGGTCAAAGACTCAGCTGACACCCCCGCAAAAGTTTCAGTTATTTTAAACGGCTCGCCGACCGAATTTATTCCGGCAGATCCAAACGGCACAACAGGGGCAGAGTATTCAGTTGTAGATGATACGATCATAGAGGGCAGCGTCTACGAGTATTCATTGTGGGAACAAGAATATAACAACAGTGAGCCTACTCAACCCCAACGGGCTTTTGAGATCGAAGCGTCACCAGAAGAAACCTCTTCAGAGATCTCGAATCCCACCCCGACAGCAACCACAGCGAGTAACAATGGCAGCAATGCGACAGCCAGCCCGACAGCAACCTTGCTAGCAACCTCTACGCCTCAAACTGAAGGGGGGGCAACCCCACAGCCGGGTGCCACCTCGACAACGGCCGTAACGACCGTCACCGCCGAACCCACCGCAGCACAAACAACTGAGGCAACACCGGTCCAGCCAACGCAAGAACGCCCGACTGAAATTCCAGCCCCCGAATCAAGCATTGAAGACGAAACGATTGCAGAAGATCCTGCGCCAGAGGTAGAAGCTGAGCCAACATTGCCCGGCATTACCCCCCGCGCAGATGAACCAACTTCAAGTGGCGGGGTCGCAGAAGCGGCCGAGCTACCACAAGATGGCACTTACCCTGATCCAGATGAAGAGGCTCAGGAAAACGACCAAGATTATGTGCCCCCTGCACCTACCGCGACACCCGAGCCGGTCAATGAGCAAAATGTGCAGCAAATCGGCAGTGGCCTTGATGATAACAGTGCGAATAATGGGAACTTAACTGCTAGTTCTCAAGTCGGTGGACAAGCGATTGAACAAATCTCTCAAGAAGAAATTTCACGGAATCAGCTGATTTTATGGGGTGGCTTCATTAGCTCTTTGGTTTTGTTCGTCGCCGTTATTCTTGCTGCTATCTACATGTATCGCCAGCGAAACAAAGGTGGATAGTCAACCCTCGAACCGCTCAACCAAACTTTATTTGATACTGACGGCACTATTTTTATTGGGTGGCGCTGGCATGGCTTGGTTCGCCTATCAGCTTTTTGCAACCGAACCGGTCTCAACAGAGCCTGTCTCAGACGAGACATTAAATCTGGCGGTTTTACACACCGGAATTCATGCGATCAGCCCGGCCGATGTCAGATCCCTCTCTGGGGTTAATTTAGCCAACTGGCAAGCGCAGCCGGTCGCAATCACGTTACAAGGGGAGCCTGTCCCATTTACAATCAAAGACAACCAACTTATTTTCTTTGGCCGTGCACAAGATTCGATCTATAGCCACAAACGAGTTTATCAACTGCTGTTAGGGGATGCTGCCACCGGAAAAAGCCGTCGCTTTACCACAACCAATGGTGCCGCAGACAGCGGACAGATCCCCTTGGCCACCATTACTCGTCTCGCAACCTTCGAAGAAGACAATCGATATGTCAGCATCGCCCGCACAGATGCATGGGTAGATACATGGTATTGGGACCAGATTCATGTCAGTGATTTCTTTCAATTTGAGGCGAATTTGCCTTATGTGGCTGACGGTAGCGCCACGATGACCAGCCATCTTTTTGGAGTCTCACATGACTCAAAAGTTGAAAACGATCATGACCTAGATTTGTTGATCAACGGCCAGTTAATTGACCAGATCTTGTGGGACGGAAATATACATGTGGTCACGGAGCTTGAACTACCGGCGGGTGGCCTAAAGTCGGGCAACAACGAAATTATCTTTGACAACCGGCGAGAAGGGAATACGTTTATCGATATTTCTGAAGTTGACTGGGTCAGCTTTGCCTACCGGTCTGAGCCGATTGCGGCCGAGGACCTCATCCATTTCAACAGCGATGCAGGCAAGCTAGAGCTTAGCGGTTTTTCAGGCGAGCCGGTTGTCCTTAAACTAGACGAAAACCAAGAGCCAACTTTAATTGAGGCAGCGCAGTTCAAACGTAAAACAGCGACGATCATGCTACAGCAGGCGGGAGAATACTTTGCGGCCGGTCCTGATGGCTGGCTGCTGCCGGACTCGATTACGGCCGTGCCACAACTGACCCAAGACGGGGCGTTAGAAAAATCAGGTCGCCAAATCGATTTAATTATCTTGACAGATGCGGAATTAGCCCCAGAGTTGGCACCATTAATCGAAGCCCGCCGGGAACAAGGACTAAGCGTCAAACTAATCGAGACAGATGAAATATACAACCGATTTGGGCACGGACAGCCATCACCCCAAGCGATTCAAAATTACCTAGCCAACGCCCTAAAGAACTGGCCAAAACCTGCGCCCCGATATTTATTACTTGCGGGTGGAACCACCTATGATTTTCGCAACAATCTAGGGACCCAAGCACGCAACCGCATCCCGTCTATACTGGTTAAGGTCACCCACAGCGGGGAGACCGTCAGTGATACCCGCTTAGCCGACATCGACAACGACGGCCGGGCAGATATCTCGGTTGGTCGCTGGCCCGCTACGACCCCGGCAGAAATCGCCTCTTTGGTCGAACGAACGTTGGCCTATGAAAAATCAAATTCGGCTAAAAATGTGCTCTTTACAGCAGATGGGACAAGCACAGAGTTTAGCTCAACGGCCGACCGCCTAATCGCCAACAGCAACTTAGACCAGTTGACACCCAACAGGGCTTATGGTGCTTCTTGGCAAACGGTGACCGACTATTGGAATAGCGGGAACTGGATTGTGACCTATGTTGGGCATGGGTCGGTTGATTTATGGGGGCAAGATGAAGTTTTATCTGGCGAACGAGTCGCAGGCCTGCAAAACCCAGCCAATACAGCCCCGCCCATCGTGCTGCAATTTACTTGCCTTAGCGGATTTTTCGCTCATCCTGAGCAAGTGTCTATCTCTGAAAGGATGCTGCTAAGCCCCAACGGCCCCGTCATCACGGTCAGTGCATCCAGCCTAACCTATTCATCTAGCCAAGAACCCTTCGCAGCTAGCATGTTAGAGGGGCTAACGGACCCGAATATGGTGCGGGTAGGTGATGTGGTTGCCCAAGCTCGGGCCGATCTAGATATTTCGAGCCCGAGTATTAAAGAGGTTTACGACACCTTCAACCTGTTGGGAGACCCTAGCGCAATCGTTGTACGTCCGTAGCCACTCAGGACTATCGTCCATTCCACAGTCATTTAGAGTTGGGTAAAAATAGGACCTATCAATAAGCGGTGTGCTACAATCCCACCTCTTTAAACAGGCTATTTTAGTGATTATTCAGCACCCCCAACTACTTTCACCAGATTGGCCCAGTTTTTAGCTCATCTTTCCGCAGAACACAGATCCTTTTGTCAAACTGGACCAAACTGCTGGATAATAATCTATTTTATGAATATTTCCGTTTCTGTCGTTATCCCCGCCTATCAAGCCGCACATTGCGTGGGTGCGTGCCTACAATCATTATTAAACCAAAGTTATGCCGAGCATATTGATGAAATTATTTTGGTAGATAATGGATCGAAAGATGCAACGGTAGAAATTGCAAAAGCGTATGATGGTGTCACGGTGCTGGTTCAGCCGAAGAAAGGGGCTGCAGCGGCACGAAATATGGGTATCGCCCATGCAACGGGTGACATTATCTGTTTTACCGATGCGGATTGTGTCCCTCAACTCGATTGGGTCGAATCACTGTGCCGGCCGATTTTATTAAGCAAAGAAGTGATCGGCATGAAAGGGACCTATCTGACCAATCAGAAAGAAATTGTCGCCCGATTTGTACAAATCGAATACGAAGACAAATATGATCTTTTACGGCCGGAAAAATATATCAACTTCATCGACACCTATTCGGCCGTTTACTGGCGAGACGTTTTGCTGGCGAATGAAGGTGGCTTTGATGAAGGGATTTTCTTCGCTGAAGACCGGGAACTCGCTTACAGGATCGCTTCACGAGGATACAAAATGGCGTTTGAGCCCAACGCTATCGTTTATCACCTGCATAGCAACTCGTTTTTAAAATATTTCAAGAAAAAGCTGTTTATCGGCTATTGGACGGCTCAAACGGTGCGCCGCTTCCCGCAGCGTGGGGTCAAAGATTCCCATACGCCCCAAGTTTTAAAAATTCAAATGGGGCTCATGCTCTTATTTGTTGCAAGTCTCGTGGGCACGCTGTTTTTTGGGGCACTAGCGGCCATGTTGCCAGCCTTTTTATGGGGTGGGCTAGCCTTGATCAGCGTGCTCCTTCTAATAGCCTTTTGTGCGACGACGATTCCGTTTGTCCGCAAGGCTTGGGGGAAAGACAAAGCGGTCGCTTTGGCATCCGCACCACTATTGGCCGTTCGCGGGATCGCGCTGAGCTTAGGGTACACGTGGGGGGTGTTACGGCCGACAGATTTGGCATTGAAGGACCCAGAGCCACAAACTCAACCAACTTCTCTTCTTAAAAAAGGAGTCAACGCCTTTGGCTCGACCGTGGGTCTGTTTGTCACCATCTTAATGACCCCGTTTAAAGGGAAAGCGAAAATGAGACGGGTGGAACCAAGCGAAGAAGCGGTGGATGGACAAAGTCCGGCCGAATTAAAAAAACTATAGCTACCAGTACAAAGAGGCATAAATAACCAACACGTTTAAACGTGGTTCACCCCTTTGTATGGGGTAATGCACATCAATTAAACCAGGCCGTTACTTACGCTGCGCAGTACTAAACAGGTTTGTCCTTCTAAAAATTAAAAGAGGAAATATGCGAACGGACAACTTCGCGGCCCGAGCAGAAAAAATCTATACAACTTTAGCCTTTTTCATCCCGTTTGTGGCTTATGCTTTAACGACCCCAAAAGATTTAACCAAAGGGATTTTTGGATCAGATAGCGGAGAACTAATCACCGCATCCATTACAGGAGGGGTGTCTCATCCACCCGGTTACCCGACTTGGTTAATATTATCGCGCGCATTTGCCCAGCTTCCGATCGGGCAAACTTTGGCCCACCGGTATAACTTTTTTTCAGTCGTTTGCATGTCCTTGGCGATGTTGGTGTTGTACCTGACAGTGCGCAAAGCTTTGGGCAACGATACCCCGACTGCATCTATCACACCGCTTGTGTCTGTTTTGACGGTTGCATTTGGTTTAACGGTTTGGAGCCAAGCCGTCATCACAGAAGTTTATGCATTAAACGCCTTGATGGTTTGTGTGACCCTCTTTTTATTGGCAACTATAGAATTTGAACAGCCTCCCTCTTGGTTAATTGGGCTAGCGGGGCTCACGGCCGGAATTGCAGCGACCACTCACCTAACCTCAGTCTTTTTGCTACCTCTAGCTCTTCTCGTTTGTCGCAAACGGCTCCCTACTGTCTTTTTATTTGGATTAGGCTTTATCGTTGGTCTGTCTCCCTTTCTACTTATTTTCCTGCGGGCCGGTTCAGCCAGCCCGATTGTTTGGGGAACACCCGGCACCCTGAGTGGCTGGTGGTGGTTGATTAGCGGTGAAATCTACCGGGCCAACGTGCTTGCCAAATCAGCGGCCGAAGTTGTCGATCGAGTTCGCCCCTTTATCCGCTTCTCCGGCCTCTCCCCAGAGCTGCTCATTCCGATCGGGGCGATCATGGGGCTTATTTTGGGAATCGGAGATGAGGAGCATAAATCCCGCAACCTTTTTTCGATTGGGTGCCTTACGACAGCGTTGTGCTATGCGGTTTACGCCCTTTCCTATGGGACGGGTGACTGGCGGGTTTTTCTAATGCCCATCAACTTATTTTTAGCCCTGCCACTGGCTGTAGGTATTCAGCAATTCAACTGGTGGGGTCTTCTGCTTCCCATCTTAATGGTAATGGCTAATTTACCGGCCGTGTTAGATGCACAGTCGGACAGTGTGCGTGCAGAAGGGATGCGCGTGATGGAAGAGGCTCCGCAAAATGCGATTCTGCTAACCAATGGTAAAGATGACACCTTATTCCCGATCTGGTATTTCCGCTATGCGGAAGAACATAGGCCAGACACCGTCGTGGTTGACTACAACATGTTCGCCTTCGACTGGTATCGGAACCGCTTGGCTGCGCAAAATCCAGATCTTTTGACCCTAGAAAAAGACGATATTGATGGGTTTCGGCGCGACAATCGGCCACACCGGCCGGTTTGTGAAATTTCTCTACAGCCTTTTGCCTTAAGCTGCTCGGGTGGGTAGTATCGCCAACGAGAAAAATTGCAATGTCCAGTGATGAAGAAGTACACACCTCCCGATTTTCTTTGCCAAGATTAATCGTCCTAATCGGTCTTTTAGTCGTTTTGGCAGCACCTGCCTTAAAAGGGTGGAGGGTCTATCGTTCGGCCACTTCTTTACAGGGGCGCATTGAAGCGATTCAGGATCATGCGGCCGGAGGGCTGGACGGACTGGAGGCTGACTTTCTTGAAGCGGAGATTATTGGGCTGCGGGAAGATGCGATATTACTCAATAATGAAGTCGCCCCGATGCTCCCTTTTATCCAGCGACTCACTTGGCTACCTCGTGTGGGTGAGCTCGTTCCAGTTATGCCGGAACTGTTGAACTTGCTCGACAACGGAACCGCGATTGCGGCTGATTTAGGGGTGAGCATGCTGCCAGTCATCCCTATTTTGCAAGATGATCAAACTGATTTGACTGAAAAATCCCCCCAGATTTTAACCGTCATCGATCAAGCAGATCCCAGTCTGCAAGCAACGGCCGAGCTATGGCCCACTGTCCACAGAGACTTAAATACGATTTTAGACAACCCGGCCGCCCGCGAAGCGCTCCCGTGGCAGCTGCGCCAGTACTTGCCCCAAATTGAGCCGCTCCTCCCTTTGGCTGAAAAAGGGATTGAATCGATTCGGGTTTTGCCAGAGATTGCCGCCCTCGGTGAACGACGATCTTATTTGATTGTGGGGCAAAACAGTGACGAGCTGCGTGCGACAGGCGGTTTTTTGTCAATGACAATGGCGGTAGGGGTTGAAGATGGGCGACTGCGTGGGAATTACATCGCTGATGCCAATGTGGTGGATAACTATTACGACAAACCCTATGGAGACCCACCGGCCGCGATGCGTGAGTTTATCGGTATCGACCTCTTCCTATTCCGTGACTCCAATTATTGGCCCGATTTCCCCACATCCGGCCGAAAAATGATGGAGTTTTACACCTATGGGACCGGGGTCGAGCTAGATGGGATATTTGCGGTAGACATCCGTTTTATCAGCCGATTAATCGGGGCGATTGGGCCGATCAAAGTGCCTGAAACCGAGATTGTTCTGTCGGAAGACAATACCCTAGAAATTTTAGAGCAAGCATGGTCAGACGGGTTAGATTTAGGCGGCGTAAGTCGCAAAGATTTTTTAGGCAACATCGCAGCTGGGTTGATCAACCATGTACAGAGCGATGCCTTCCAGCCGGATATTGCAGCGTTGGCTACAATCGTCGATGAATCTGTTCGTGATAAATCTTTGCAGCTTTACATTGATTCCACAGAAGAAAAGCTAGCCTTTAATCGATTGGGCATCGACGGCCGGGTTCAATACCAGCAAGGGGACGATCTACTCTTAGTAACGGCCAACAATGTCGGGGTCAACAAGGCCAATCGCTGGGTTGAATCTTCGCTAAAATATGATGTCGTTATCGCCAAGGATGGCTCGGCCGAAGCGCAAGCAACTAGTATTTGGCGCCACACAGGGCCGCCACAAACGGCCGATGAAGCCTGTGACACCAGCAACTTTTCATACAAGCCAGGGGAACAATATGCGACAATGACCTTAGCTTGCTTTTGGAACCATTTGCGATTCTATGCCCCCGCAAATAGCTCATTGATAGCTGCTGATAGCTATCCAATTGCCGCCGAAGAGATGAAATCTAATAAGGAATGGGCGGGAGAAACCAGAACGCTTGAAGATGATCTGAGCGGATTTACCGTTTTCGAGAATTTGATGCTGGTGCCGATGGGGAACGAACGATCGATGACGATCAATTATGCACTTGATTCAGTGACATCCACCAATCAGCAGGGGCAACAGACCTATCGCTTGAACCTCATGCGGCAGGCTGGTGTCTACCCCTACCCCCCGGTAGAGGTCCAAATTTCCCTGCCAGAAGGTAGTACATTAGTCACTTCTTCAACAGAACCTGTTAAAGTTTCAGGAGAATCAGTTTCATTTTCTACCATTTTGAGAGAAAATCAGGTGATCGAGTTGACCTTCACCCCGCCTGGAAACAACTAAAAAAAATCAATTAATATCGGCAAGAAGTTAGCAATTTAATTGAGCAAAGCTACTTTATATTTATGAATGGTTCGAAAAACAAACAGCTTATCGCACTGCTTACCGTTATCCTTGCATTGATATTCGGATTTCAAGCTGCATCGGCCGAATTAGATAGAACCTTCGTTGAGCAAACTGTTCCTACACGCACACCTGTGCCACAGCCTACGCAAGAAAAGCCGCCAACCAAACAACCCGGTGGTGGAAATGGCGGTGGAAACGCCGAACCCACAGCCACATCTGTGCCCCCGACCAGCACACCGATTCCTGTAACTTTAGCCCCCACCCCGATTGATGGGTTTGTATCCCCAAGCCGGTGTGGCGATCCGTTTTTTGTTGCCAGCCTTGGCACTGTCAATGTCCGAGTCGAACCGAACACTGAAAGTGAAGTGATTGCAAAACTCGTCTACTTAGAAGCTAGGCAAGTATTAGGGCGTTCGGCTGAAAATGCGTGGTGGCAAGTTTTGCTACCCAGCACCGAGATTGGCTGGGTTTTTGATGGTGCGGGTGAAATGGTTGGCCAAATGGAAGTTGTACCGATTATTGCGGCCGACGGAACCCATACAAACGACTCAATTTGGGTGCCTACCCCAGATTCTTTCTGCCCATCCCCAACCCCGTCCCCGGTGCCAACGGCAACTGAAACACCGGAGCCTAGACCAACCGCATCAGA
>JAHDEB010000027.1:0-8775 GCA_020629055.1 Chloroflexota bacterium | reverse complement strand
ACAGATAAAGACGAAGAAGTTGATGAAGAGCCTGTAGATGGCAGTGGAGCCACAGAAGAAACCTCGGCCCCAGTTGCCTCGATTGAAATCACAATCGACCCGCAAGCGATTTCTGCGTTACCAGATGCTGAAGATCCATTTGTCGAAGTAGAAGAAAACACACAGTCGTCTGCCTTAATCAGTCGAGAATCGACACAAAAGCCAGAAGGGTCTGTTACTGTGATCAGCAGTGGCACAGGTGCAGCAACGGCCGAGCGTGGGGTTAGCTGGCCGGTTTTGGTCGGATTGGTTTTAATTATTTTCGGTATTGGCGCTCTGATATTCCAACGATATCAAGACAACATAGAATAAGACTCGAAAGGTCTATGCCAAAAGCCTCTAATTTGCTTACATCTTTGGAATGAAATAACATGTTACCCACAGGTAACAACTATGACCACTTGGGGAAATTCGATTCAAAGCCGTGCTGAACAAAGGGAGCTCAAACGTTTGGCGATCCTTAGAGCCGCCGCGCAATCTTTCAATACGATCGGCTATCACCAAACCAATCTTAATCAATTGGCCGAAACGCTTGGGGTCACCAAACCGGCCCTTTATCGGTATGTTGAGGGAAAACAGGACATTCTACGCCAATGTTTGGCGATCGCCATGGCGGAAGTCCATGAAGTCATTGATGAGTTAGAGTCGGAAGAGGAGCACAGTTCGCTCAACGGCCGTGATCGGTTAAAAAAGATGTTTGTCCGCTTTGCGCAAATGAGCTCTGACGACTTTGGCGCATGCCTAATCTTGTCTCGCGGAGCGGTTGCGGATGAAACCTTTCGGGAGGAATATAACAAGACCGCCAATGAAATCATGAGCGCCATGGGTCGTTTTGTAGAGATGGGAGCCGCTGATGGATCGATTCAAGTTAATAATGGACGGTTATTAATCGCAGCGATGCTGGGTGCGATCAACGAGGCTGTTTATTGGCAACAGCGTGAGGGTCGAATAGCCCCAGAAGAGATCGCTGAACAAGTTTTTGGATTGTTTGAAAACCGGTTTTAAACTCGTCTAAACCGTGTGCTTCCCGATATAATCAGCGGATGATCGATTTCACCATCCCCCCCCATATTGAAAAAAGTATTGAAAAATTTCATACCATTGCGATTGAAGTCATGCGGCCGGTGGCGCGTCACTTAGACGAAAATGAGCATGAACGGCCGACCGACTATTTCAACGCGATGTGGCCTTTGGTGAAACAGCAATATGCGGATCGGATTGAAGCGATCCACAACGGAACGGATGGTGCCACATCAGACGGGCCAAACTGGGTCCTGTTAGAAAATATCTTAATGATCGAGGCGTTGTCTTGGGGGGATGCAGGGCAATATTTAGGACGGCCGACGCCGAGTTTAGGAGGAGCCGCGATCGACGCCATCGGGACAGATGAGCAAAAACTTCGCCTGTATCAACGCTGGACCGAAGATCCGCCCAAATGGGGCTGCATGGCGATTACCGAACCGGGAGCAGGGTCTGACAACAGCTCGATGCGCACGACGGCCGTATTGGATGAAGCCACAAACGAGTGGGTGCTAAACGGGGAGAAAGTATTTATTACCAACGGCAAGTTGGCTTTAGATGAATCACACGGCCTTTCGGTGGTCTGGGCCACCATCGACCCGAAAGCAGGGCGTGCGGGGATTAAATCATTTGTCGTTGAGGGGCAAAACCCAGGGGTCACCATCGCCAAACAAGAGCATAAATTTGGCATTCGAGCCAGCGACACCGTTTCGCTTGTATTTCAAGATTGCCGAATCCCGTTTGAAAATTTATTAGGCACAACAGATGTCGTTTCAAAAAGCACCGGAAACAAAGGATTCAAAGGGGCGATGAAAACGTTTAATGCGTCTCGCCCATCGGTGGCGGCCGGCGCATTGGGGACCGCCCGAGCGGCGCTAGAATACACACAAGAAGCGTTGGCGGCCGAAGGGATCGTGGTCGATTACCGTAAGCCGAAAAATCAGCTTACAGCTATTGAGCGAGATCTGATCGAAATGGAGGCCCGCTACACAGGTGCCAAAAATTTAGTGATGAAAGCGGTCGCTATGATGGTCTATGGTGACAACAATCGAATGGAAGCGAGCCAGTGCAAATATCGTGCAGGGGAAGCGGTGACGTGGATTACCCAAAAATCTGTGGAACTATTGGGTCCATTGGGTTACAGCCGAGAAATGCTGGCTGAAAAATTTATGCGCGATGCTAAGATCAATGACATTTACGAAGGAACACGTCAAATAAATTTACTCATTATCGCCCGATCTGTTTTGGGCTATTCAAGACGGGAGTTAGCATAAGTTATGAGCACTGAAGAAATTTTAGTTGAACAAAAGGGATCGATCTTGCGGGTGGAAATGAACCGGCCGGACAAGAAAAATGCGCTGACATTTGCCATGTATGACAAGATGACGGCTGCATTTAAACAGGCAGATGCTGACTCAACCGTCAATGTTATTTATCTGACCGGCGCTGGCAATTCGTTCTCGGCCGGAAACGATCTTGAAGATTTTATGGCGCGTGGTGATGACCCGGTCAAAGCGGGTGCGGCCGGTCGCTTTATCAAGCAAATTTCGGTTACCGAAACCCCGATTGTGGCTGCGGTTCCTGGCGTAGCGGTCGGTGTAGGGGCCACGATGTTGCTCCATTTTGACCTAGTGTACGCATCTGAACAGGCGATGATCAACTATGCGTTTATCGACCTAGGTGTGGTGCCAGAAGCTTCGTCTAGCTATCTGTTAGCCTTGACAGTGGGGCCACGCCGCGCGGCCGAGCTGTTTATGCTCAATGAGCGTATTGGCGGCACACAGGCGGCCGAAATGGGATTGGTTAATCAAGTTTTACCAGCGGCTGAACTACAGGATTTCGCTTGGAGCAAAGCGGAGGTCTTGGCCAAAAAGCCGGCCGGAGCCTTAAAAGACACAAAAATGTTGATGCGTCGGGCCCACGAGCAAATTATCGCAGATCAGCAGGTGGTTGAAGGTAAAATTTTCCACGAGCGGGTCATGGGTGAAGAGGCACGAGCGATTTTTGCGGCGTTTTTGGGTAAAAAGTAATGAACGCCGTTACTAAAATAGAGGCGTTATTGGATCGCAACCATGATGCATATCAGGCTGAATCAGATTATATCCTCGATAACTATCCCATGGACATATGCCAGTTGCATCATGTAGATCGTGAAAACTTTGATTTTGTCTTCTATACAGTCAAACCAGACTTGATGAAATCATTCTTTGATCTTAGTGACTGCCCCATTGTGGTCTATAAAACTCATGAGTGTACCGCCGAAGAGTATCAAGCGTTCAAAAGAATGCTCGATGAAGATAATGGCAGAGACAATCCAAACTTACTAGAAATTGATATCCCCCCCGACGAGCACTAGCAACAGCGGACCGATTTCGTGTAAATACCCGTTGGGTTATGTTCAACCTCGTTAAGAGGCCAGCGGTTCTTCCGTATAAAACCAGAACGCAAGAATTCCGAGCAAAGCTAAACCACCCCAAAAATAAAATGGGGCCTGCCCACTGATCTGTTCTAAACTGTTGCCGATGATTGGAGCAAACATACCGCCGATTTCTTGAATCATAAAAACCAAGCCTACGGCGGTGCCCACCAATGTAGCGCTAACCCCTTTTACCTCTGTTGTTGCTGCAACAGACAGGCTCATAAAGGCATCAAATGAAAAACCGGTTAGGGCGATTAAAACGATTAAAAATGTGTCAGGCACGATGCCCATAAGCAAAATCGCAAGTCCAGCTACAACCGATGTCATCAAGAAAAACGGCCGGCGTTTGCCGATTCGATCAGACAAAATAGAAAGCGGAACCACACAAATCAGGCTAACCAAAAAGAAGAGGGAAACAGAGGTATCTGCCCAAGCTGGCTCCCAACCGATGCCGCGCAAATACAAGGGCAAATAACCGGTAAATCCGCGAATCGCTCCCCAAACGCCGATTTTCCCAAGCCCCATCAGCCATAAATTACGTATTGTCGCTACTTCTCTAAGTGGTTCTAACGCTTGCATTAACGACGTCGGGGTCCGATCCACTTCTTCTTTGGGGTGTACAAAAAACCAAGCGATGCCAACAGCGATGCTAATGGCGCCAAACAGAATTAAGACCGGCCGCCAGCCCCCCAGCCACGGAGAAAAATAGGTCGCAGAGGCAAACGACCCGATCAAAAACCCAGAGGCAAAGCCGGAGCCAAACACCCCATTGGCGAAGCCGCGCTCGGCCGGTTTAAACCAGTTCCCCACCACCTTGGCCAAATTAATCCCGGCCGAACCGATGTTTAACCCGAACAAAAAACTAACAATCAAAAACGACGTGTAGTTAACCGTAAACGCTCTCGACAACCCTAAAACACCACTGCCAATAAAAATGATCGCCAACATCCAGCGGGCCCCAAAACGGTCAGACAGCAAGCCCCCAGGGATCGCCATGATCAGCCCGGTGGCTGAAATACTGGCCCAAATCACCCCGATTTGCACCAAAGACAGTCCAAGATCGAGGCGGATCTCATCAAATAAAACCGACAGCGAAATCATCGGCATCGAGATGGCAGACAAGGCGGTCACCGTCGTTAAAGCCAAAATGACCCAGCGATATGGGTTTTCATAATTTTTATTTTCTTGTTCCAATTAAGTTATTTCTTCTCGGGATATAGTCCCAGTATGCTATCTTCAGAAGCATCGCAAATGCCACGTTCGGTAATCAAGCCGGTAACGAGCCGTGCAGGTGTAATGTCAAAGGCGTAATTGGCGGCCGGGCTGTCTTGCGGCGTCAGCAACACCTGCTTAATCTCACCCTCGTGCAACCCTTGAATCGTACGTACTTCAGTGGCGTCACGCTGTTCGATCGGGACCTCTTTGACCCCATCTCGCATCGTCCAATCAAACGTTGAGGAAGGGAGAGCGGTGTAAAACGGCACCCCGTTATCGTTGGCGGCCAACGCCTTTAAATAGGTCCCGATTTTGTTCCCAACATCACCCGTATACGTCGTGCGGTCGGTACCGGTAATCACCATATCCACTTGCCCATGCTGCATCAGATGGCCCCCCACATTGTCAGCGATCACCGTATGCGGCACCCCATGTTGGCCTAACTCCCATGCAGTTAAGCGTGCCCCCTGGTTACGCGGCCGGGTTTCGTCGACCCACACATGGATTTTGATCCCTTTATCATGCGCCGCATACATCGGGGCGGTCGCACTGCCGTAATCGACAAACGCCAGCCAGCCAGCGTTGCAGTGGGTCAAAATATTCACCGTATCGCCGTTTTTGGCTTTGCTAATTTCTTCAATGATGGCAACCCCATGCTCACCGATCCGGCGGCACCAGTCAGAATCTTCATCTGCGATGTCGATCGCCGTTTGTTTGGCCGCAGCTATTTTGGCAGATAGGTCGTCTCCGGCCGCAGCCATCGCCGCAAGCTGCCGTTCGACCGCCCACTGCAAGTTCACCGCCGTCGGCCGGGTTGCCTTCAATTTCTCCCCATCGACCGCCATCTGTTCCATAAACTTCGCCCCAGAAACGTTAGTTTCTGTTGTAAGCGCAGCGACATACATCCCATATCCGGCCGTGGCACCGATCAAGCCAGCCCCCCGCACATGCATGTCTTTAATCGCCACAGCCACTTGATCAACCGTCGTTAGCTGCTCAATCACAAACCGGTGCGGTAAATGTCTTTGATCAATAATTTCGATGATGCGCTCATCGTTTTCGTTCATCCAAATTGTTCTGAAATGTTTTCCGTCTACGTTCATATTAGTTTTCAGTTTTCAGTGGTCAGTTATCAGTTGTCAGTTTTTGAACTGATCGTTGGCTACTTGCTACTGGCTACTGAGAAGCCTTTTATCTAACTCAATCACCGTTTCAAGCATCACCCGAGCGCCGTTCAAGCAATCTTCGGAGGACGTATATTCATCTTTTGAATGGCTGATACCATCTTTACTAGGGACAAAAAACATCCCTTGGGGACAAATCAGAGCCATGTTCATCGCGTCGTGCCCGGCCCCGCTCGCCATCGTTAGCGTGGGCAGCCCCAGCGTCTCGCATCCGGCCGTAATCGCCTGGACGACCACAGCGTCGGCCGTGACCGGCGGTTTTTCAACCACAGGGTCAAAGCGGCCGCCCAACTTCTGTGCCTCTTTTGCGATAATCGACTCAGCTTGGTCGAGAACGGCCGAGTCTAGCCCTCGAATCTCGACAATCATTTCGACCCGTTCAGGGATCACGTTGGGCGCACCAGGATACACCTTAAAGTCACCGATGGTGCCAACAATGCCCAGTTCCACGGCTAAATCCCGCACAAAGCGGATCATCGGGGCCGAGGCGACCAACGCATCTTCACGCACCCCCATCGGGGTTGTACCGGCATGGTTGGCGGTGCCATCAAAGCCAACCGCATAGCGGCGTATCCCCACAAACCCATCGACAATTGCGATGGGCAGATTGGCTTTTTCAAGCCGGTCGCTTTGCTCGATATGCAATTCTAAAAAGGCAGCATAGCTCCCTTTCGGCCGAGCCGCAGTTGTAATTTGATCAGGTTCTAGCCCGGCCCCAACAATGTGCTCTCGCACCGTCCGACCGTCCCATGCGGCTTTTTCCAAAACGACCATGTCAAAGATGCCCGTTATCGCTTGGCTGCCGGTTGTACCGCCAGACATCGTGGCCTCTTCTGCCGCAAAATTGATCCACTCTAACGGGTGATTTAAACGAACTCCGGCCGTGTGAAGTGCTTCGATGACGGCCAACGCAGCCACCACACCCAGCGCACCGTCATAAGCCCCACCATACGGAACCGTGTCACTATGCGATCCGATCCCGATGTAGGGCAACTCTTTTTTGCCAGGATAAACTGCAAACGAGTTTCCGGCCGCGTCTGTGGTGGGCTCTAAATCTAATTCTCGTAAGCGCCCCATCAGCCATTCACGCGCCTCTCCATCAGCCTGTGAATACCCCACACGATGCACCGCCCCATCCGGCTGAAGCCCGATTTGGCGTAAGGCTTCTAAATCTGAAAGAAATTGTTTTTCGTTAATTTTGATCATCTTTACCCAGATTGTTGATCAACCAAAGCTTCAAAAACAGCTTTTGAAATTTGAATATCCTGTACAGCTACGCCGGTTAAATCAGCCACAGTCAGCTGACTGTCAGACATTCGGCCGGGATGCTCACCGCCTATTATCGTGCCAAGCTCAACCACGCTATTTTGCTCGATGGCGTTCGCCCCCAGTGCTTTCGAAATCTCACCTCGCACCAAACATTGCGGAATACTGTCCGCCACGACCAAATCGGCCGCACCAAGAACCCCGGCTTCAACTTCTTGCTTGTGCGGTGTGTCAGACCCCATCGCGGTAATGTGAACCCCATCTTTCTTGAGAGAATCCAGCTTGATCAGCGGCTCAACGGCCGGGGTTGTGGTTATGATTAAATTACATGAGCTAGCTACATCGTCAACCGATTGTGTCGTGCTTACGGCAAACCCGTCTGCCTGCATTTCAGCTTGGTAAGCGGCCAACTTATCGGCCGAGCGCCCCCAAACCAGCACATCAGTACAGTCGATTATTCCTTTTAAATACTGAAGCTGCATCCGGGCCTGAATCCCGGTCCCCACAATACCGATTTGCTCGACCTTTTTGGGAGCCAGATATTTTGCCGTAATCGCCCCAGCAACCGCCGTACGCACATCGGTCAAATATCCTTCATCGGCCAAAACAGCCACCGGCGTTCCGGTCTTTTGGCTAAAGACCAGCATCATGCCCGCACTGGTCGGTAAACCTAACTTATGGTTATCAAAAAAGCCGGAAGCGATTTTGATCACATAATAATCATCGTCCTTGATGTACCCATATTTAATATGCACCTCTCCAGGGGGATCATCCATAATCAGCTCACCTACCGGGGGTACAACCGATTGACCGGCCGAATACGCCTCAAACCCCGCCTCGATTTCAGCCATCAGGTCGATCTGAGGCACTACTTTTTTTATCTCGTCTAAGTGAAATAGTTTCATCCAATTTATCCTTTCGCACGATGTCCCAAAATCATAACCGATCTGCACCTAAAATGCCTCCTATTTGAAACTCGCCATTTAGTTACCTTGGCTAAAATCAATTCATGTTGAGCAAGATCTTCAAAATTGTGCGCTGGCTATTTTTCTTAGGGGTGATCGGTTGTCTGCTCCCCTTTGTTTGGCGCTTTCTCATCGTGCTGACTTACGGCCGTCATACGACCACGCCGGAACAGGTTTCTTCGGCACGTGTGGCTGTTGTGTTTGGGGGTGGGATTCATGGGAACGGCCAGCCAAGCGACGTATTGAGAGACAGGTTAGATGTAGCGATTGAGTTGTACGAAACGGGCAAGGTCGATCGGCTTCTATTATCGGGCGACAATAGCTTTGAAAACTATAACGAGCCGGGGGTCATGCTGAATTACGCGCGTGATCGCGGAGTCCCATTTGATCATATTCAGCCCGATTATGGCGGCCGGCGAACCTACGATTCATGCTATCGGGCCAAGCATATTTTCGGTCTGAACGATGCGATTTTAGTCACACAGCAGTTTCATATGTCCCGCGCTCTGTTTTTATGCCGCTGGATGGGGATCGATGCGGCTGGGGTAACCTCAGATCAACAAAGCTATGTGCGCATTCGCTGGTTCCAACTTCGCGAGGTTGGGGCGACTTTACAAGCCGCGGCCGATCTGATTCGCAACAATCCAGCCCCGATTATGGGGGAACC
>JAHDEB010000238.1 GCA_020629055.1 Chloroflexota bacterium | reverse complement strand
CTGTAAATACTGTTGATCCTGTCGAGAAGCATAAAGACACCTGAATAGTCACAATCAATTTAATCAATACAACCAATTTAAGATCAAAATCTGAAGGAAATTTGAAGCAAACCTGATTTGATTCTGTTTTTTGCCCAGAATGCATCATTTGGTCCACAAAAAACAAAACACCCTTTTACAGTCACTATAAAAGGGTGCTCGATATCAAAATTCAATTTGCAAGCTATCTTCGGTTAATGGCCATGCTCTTTCTCTGGGGGTGGATCTTGATCCAGCGTCTCCTTAATTCCTGCAATCAGCGTTGCCTTTTCCGCATCAGTCAAATCCGCTTCCGGATGCGCCCGAAGGTAATCTGACAAGGGCATTTCCCCATCCTCAATGACCTCAATTAAGTGATGCGTATCTTGTGGCTGATCCCATTCTGAAAAATTGAGATGGTGTCGGCCGTGATCAACATGATCAGCAATCCTAAACGAGATCGGTGAAATGTATGAATACCATGGCCAAACCGTTTCGTTGCTATGGCAGTCATAACATGCTCGGCGAGCCAGGTCGGCCGTTTCTGCTGAAATCCAATCGACTTCTCGGCCAACAGGTGGATTTGTACGATCAATCGGAATCAAGTACGTAAGCGCATACAGCACAAACAGCGCGATCCCACCATATCGTAAAACGGGTCCAAACTTCATAATCTTCTCCTTGTCGAAATCTGATGAAACTCGTTGAAAAATAATTTTCCAACGAGTTCCAAAACAAATCAAGTCGGGTTTCAGATCATTTAGACCAGAAATGATTCCTTAGTTGTTTTCGCTATGTCCCAAAAGAATGTGGCTAATCCCTCGCCATCCAGACAGCGGCCAAAGCGATGACGGCCGGAAGCGCTTGCACAAAAATAATTCGGGTCCCTGCGGTAAGCCCGCCAAATACACCTGCCACAATGACACAAAGCAGGAAAAACACGATAACCTGAAAGCCGATCTTTCGGTCAGGGTGAAACATCCCCCAAATTAACCCGGCTGCCAAAAACCCGTTATACAGCCCTTGCTGCATGGCCAACACTTCCGACAGCTGAGCAACTTCTAGCGTATTGCCAAATGTGTTTAGACCAATCGGCTTGGTCCATAAAAACATTTCTAAAATTAGAAAATAGATGTGCTCAAGAGCAACGAGACCGACTAAAACCTTTTTAAGTATGTTCATAATTTTTTCTCCTAAATTTACGTCTAACTATTTTTGATGCGCGAACAAATTCGGCCGCACCCTTTTCAAGAACGGTCATTCTTGAATTAAAACAAAAAAATTGGCTCAAAAAAAATTGTTTTTGAGCCTTGGTAAAACTACGCGGATTAACTATTTAATTTTGGCCAAAGAGCCATCCAAATAATCCTTTATAAAAGCGTCTGAATCGCTTAGCTGCGTTAAATTGGGCAAGCTAACAAAAACGCCCAGCAGGTAGTTGGTCAACGACTGAACCGATTCACCTTCAGGAATATCACCCGCATCTTTTGCGTTTTCCAAAGCTTTGCGCAGCAGTTGTCTGATCATATCAATGTACTCGCCAACTTGAGCCTTAGCTTCAGGATCTACTGTGGCTATTTCGGCCGCAGTTTTATTGATGAAGCAGCCAAGCCCCCTATTTTGATAAAGGGTGTCTGCTGTTTGATAAATCGTTTTGATGATCTCCGGCATTCCTGCATCTGGTTCAGTTAGCAGATACAAACTGCTCTGCCTAACGGCAAATTGATAGCATTTTAAAGTTTCTAGAAAAAGATTGTGCTTGTTTTTAAACGTTGAATAGATTCCGTATCGTTGAACCCCGGTCGCTTCAACCAAATCGCTCATCGATGTATCGTAGTACCCTTTTTGCCAAAAAAGGTGCATCGCTTTTTCTATTAGTTTGTCAGGAGCAAATTCTTTCTTTCTAGCCATACCGATTTAAACGATCTTTCAATTCAAGAACAACCATTCTTATAATAAATGCTTTGTCTCATTCTTTCAAGAATGGTCGTTCTTTTATGAGGATTTCATCTCAGCGACGTTCGCTTTTAGGGAGTATAACTTTCCGCGGCCGAATAATCGATCTCATAGCCGATATCGTCCAACACACCCAGTGTGACCGCCCCAAACGTATGCCCATTCGCCATAAACTCTTTTGTCATCGGCGGCAAAGTCGTTCCATCAACCAGTCGCCATTCTTTGTCTTCTTGCAATACAAAATCATACAGATGCCCCCCATCATCACTCATCGGCACATAATCAAGGTATGTGCCGTAAATGGCGTTGTATTGATTAACACCATGGTTTGTAACGGGGCCGCGAAAGATATTCCGATTGGTGGCAGGATCTTTTGTCATAAACGCTTCTGTATAGCTACCGATACCTATGATATGGCCGATCTCGTGCAAAATGTTGGCATGAAATTCAACTTGGTCAAAGCCCGCGACATAGGTGTGATTGCCGATAATCAGCTCACCCTGTTTTGGAAACGTATAGGGGCCAACTTGTTCATCGGCCGAAGGTCCGGCCGCACCATTGCCACCATTAAATTTATTCACCGTAATTTGAATCACGATCGTGTGCTGGTCTTTCCCTTCAACACCGGTTAAGGCACTGAGCCATTTATGGGCGGCATCAATATAGGGCTGCTTGAAATCTGTGTCCCAGTCTTTAGCTTCCCCCGTTGGCAATTGCACTTGATCCATAAATTGCAGCTCAAGCGTCAGCTTTTCGTTTGAAACACGCTCTGTGGCGCTAACCGTGGTGCCAAAAGATGGCTCCCTAAATTGACACGCGGTAAGTAAAACGGTGAAAACCGTAAAACACAATATGATAAGTCGACTTTTTTGTTTAATCATCTCATTTCATCCTAAAGCGCCCCGCTCGCCCAATAATCTTGGACAAGGGTTTGCGAGCAGGGGCTTGCTTTTAAATTCTTTATGGTGCTTAACCCACCACTTGGTCAGCAAACTCGATCTGCTCAATACCGATGAGGGTGTCGGTGCCATCACCAACTACCGTCTGGCTACCATCCTCGTTTTGGATGATGGTGTACTCACTGGCAGCACGGGGATAAACGGCCGTATCATTCCCCATCCCTCCGTCTAACACATTGTCGCCACTGTTTCCACTCAGCCGATTGTCTTGATCATTCCCGGTCAAGTTTGAGTTATTCGCCCCATTTAACGTCGCATGGAGCATATATTGAGACTTGTGGGTATAAGGGGTAGCAGGGTCAAACGTCATCGTAAATGTCCCATCGAAGCTGGCATCAAGCTGAGCATTGTAGGTGAGATAAGGGCTAAAATATTTTTCCATCAATGCATAGCCCATCGGATCTTTTGCACGAATGTCTTCCCGGGTTTGTGCCACATAAAAGCCCCACATCCCTGCGTTCGCCTCTGTAAATGGTCCCCACAGCCCGTAATAGCTGTCGATCACGGCCGCTAAATATTCTTGAGACAAGCTGTTTTCGTTTGCCAGTTCGTCATACCAGCTTTTCAAGCCGTTGTCTGTCGCCGCACCGGTCGGCCAAATTTGATAATTATTTGCCACAGCGTTATTTGTTGCGGCCCGAATTTCCGTTTGAAAATCAGGCAACGCTCCGGGCTGGCTGTTGGCCCCATCAACCCCGATACCGGTATCGTGCATCAGGTGCAAAATCTCTTCAAAGGTGGCGTCCCGATGTTCAAAATCGTTGTTGATATACCAAGCTGAGCCTGGCACGACGATTTCGTTCTGATACAGCGGCTGCGCATTTAAACGGGGCGGATTAACATCACCGTCTGACCCTTTGAGCAACATCAAGGTCGCTTCGTTGTCTCCCATTTTGTTGGCAACGGCCGTTTTATCTGCACCATACCGGCTGCCCGGCACATCGGTTAACCAGAAAATCAAGGTGTTGCGGACCTGCACAATCTGCGCATCACTAATTTCTGCTTGTGCATAAATGTTGATCGGCTTGCCATTGGGGACAATGACTTGGGTATAACGGTCAAAGTTTCTGCGAACGGTTCGTGGAAAATCATCGGGGATCGATGCGATTCCCGTTTCTTTCAAATTGTCGTTTGTGTCAACCGTTTTGGCGTCGCCAGCCGTTGATGCAGGCGCTGCGGCTTGATCAGATGGTTCGGCCGAGCTTGACCCAGCCAAGCTTTCATCAGTCGGCACGCCCACGTCTGAACAGGCGATTAATCCGATCACACAAAATAAAAGCGATATCGTTTTCGCTAATGGGTGGTTCATTTCCTAAATCTCCAAATAATTGATTTAACTAACTTTCAATCGTTATTTAAGTCAATAAATCTGTAGGAAATTTGAAGCAAACCTGTTTTGATTCTGGTTCGCTAAAATCGGCCCCATATTCGTCTGATTAAGGCTTTAAGCGGTGGCTTTCACCATCGCGGCCGCCCGCCTGCCAAACACCAGCCAAAATAAAAGCATCCCCAAAACGGTCATCGCAGAGCCAAATAAGAACAATTCGCGATACCCGTACCAAGAAATCAGATAGCCACCCACAAAAGAAGCGGTGCCAAAGCCGAGCCCGATCGCCATTTCCCCAGCACCCGACATCAGGCTGCGTTGCTTTTCAGACACCTGAGACATCGTAAAGGTCAAAAAGGATAGATATCGCCATCCCCCCATGCTGTTGATCGCCACCAATGCGACCGCCGCTACCGGCCAAATTGGAATCAGCGCTAGAGGAACCATGAGAAGTGCGATAAAACCCAATGCGATAAATACAAAGCTGTAACTGCCGTACCGCTTCATCATCCACGGAATGGTCAATGACATCGGAACACCTAAAAGACGGCCAAAGCCGCTAATAAACCCGATCTGCCCGGTTGCGACGCCTAGTGCATCATCAAAATAAACGTTTGAAAAAGTCAGAATGACCCCGACACCGCTCGTTTGAATCGCGCGGATGATAATAATGAGGATGACTAATCCGATAATCGAGCGCAAACTGCTCCAGCCTGATTGGTACTCCGCCAACTCGACTTCCTTCTCAGCTTCCGTCTGTTCCCGCTCTGTGATAAACATGGTGACAAAAATAGCCGGTACCACAACCAATGTTGCGATCAGCATCGCCAATTGGAACGGCCATGGGTCTGTCAGTGGGATCGATAACCAGCGCCCTAGAAATTCTGGCAGCAGGCCACCTACCCAGCTGCCTAAAAATGCGGCCAGCGAGAAAAAGGCCATCGTCTGCGACATAATCCGACTATGCCACTCCGGTGCGGTAATCTCCATTGAAAAGGGCATCTGATGCACAAAATAGCAGCTCAGCCCGATCATCGCCGTGATCCGAAAGATGATGAGCCAAACGGCAGGGTCGGCCGCCAAAAATGGAGCCAGCGGCAACCCAAGATTCCCGATCACTGAAAGAACTAGCCCGATTTGAAGCATTTTTCGGCTGCTAAAACGTTGCACAGCCCCGATAGGCAAGCTCACCAATGCAAAAACAAACAGCCCGGCCGAATTTAACCCACCGATAAACTCTGTACCGTATCCCAAACGGAGCAAATACAGGTTTAGTAAAACCGCACTGATCCCTTCAACAGCGATGCCATAGGCCAAAACTGTCATTAAAAATAATTTGACATTTTTGGGCGTATTGCGAAATTTGGCAGGCAGATCCTTTAATACATTCATGGGGTGCTCTCAGAAATAAAAAAGCCACACCATTTCAAAAATGGTGCGACCAACAAAAGCTTACCCGATTTCAAGAATTAAACGATGGGAAAATACAACCCCTCACAACTGCAATTTATCGGTTCTTTGATTCTAGGTTTCCGATCCCTGGCTTGGTAAGGCCGGTCACCGGTCCCGGCCGTATTCCCCCGATATTTGGATTAGGGCGTACTTTGGCAGGATCGCGCACAACCCGTTTCTGTGGAAACACAATTTGGCGCGCTTCTGGGGATAGCCGCTCCAATAAACCTTCTGAGGGTTGATAACCGTGCCTGAAGTTTGCCCAAGATGGCCCGTATCGAAAGACCATAATCCTACGTTGCCCAGGGTTCACCCGACGAGCAGAGCCATGGGAAATACAATCGACAAAAAGAATCGCATCACCTGCGTTTAAATGAACCTCAATTGCCCCTTCCACCCCATCGACCGCCGCATCTTCCCCTTGCATACGATGTTTATCAAAGTCCGGGTGGGGAAAGTTCGCTTTGTGGCTACCCGGCACCACCATGGTTGCTCCATCCCCTGGTCCTACATTATTTAAAGCCATTAGGATATTGACCTGACCACAGGCGAACTTTCCGTTTCGATAGCGATACTGGGTCCGCTTGGTCGCCTTTTCACCCCCTGAATGCAATCCGATCGCCTGACCTGGGCCGCGTAGATTGGCAAAATTTTCATCGATGAACAAAGGGCCGTGGTTATAATCAAACGTACCCTCTCCTCCGATAAAATGTTTAACCTTGTCTATCCAGCTCGGATGATCGATCAGTCGCTCAAAAGCGGGGCCACCTTCATAGATCTGCTGCAAGTTAAGGCCATCGTTATCTTCAAACGTATGACCATGCACATAACCGACCCACTCTTTGTCCTTAATCGGTAGCATCGCATCAATCGCTGCATTACAAGCATCGACTTCGGCCGAACTTAATGCATTTCGCAATACAAGGTATCCATTTAAATCAAAAAAGTACTCCTCACGCTTGCTCGGGTTCATCCAATTACCTCCTAACAATCCCTTTCAAGTGAGCCATTCATTAAAATGGCCATCCGCCAATTATCGATAAATGTCTATCAATTTGTTTGAATTGGCAACTCAACATAAAATCTTATCATTACGAAATTAAAATCTAAACTATTTTTTAACGTTGTGGATGTACCAACCGTTTCTTACTTTTTTCTCGAGAGAAGTAAGAAAAAACTACATGTATCCAAGTTTACAAGCCAAAGCTACGTAGAAATACGCCCTGTACGAGAAATTAGGTTTCCGGTAGGATAAGTACCGATATCCTAACGTCATCAATGGGTTGAACACCGATTTTTATTTTTTATCGGCCACCCTGAGTATCTCTCCATGGCTCAAAAAGGACTTTGATATTTTGGTGAACGGTTAATTCAATTAACCCCACCTCAGGTAAAGCACTATGAAAAAACAAGTTACGCAGATTTCTCAAATAGATTCAACTTGCCCACATGAAGTAACTAAAAGTCGATTTTATTTAATCCCCCTTATTTTACTTTTGGGGTTAACCCTGCCTCTATTCTTAGGGGCCTATACGGTCAATGCGGCCGAACCTATCGCCCAACCGATGGCAACAGACGGTTCAGCACCCTCGGCCGTCGATGACACCTTCACCATTCTGGTCTCATCAATCCCAACCGGGACCGACAACATCGATACCCCATTAACCGAATATGCCGCATTTACCGGCACAATCGATGTAGCCACTGGTGGTGCCTCGTTTTACCCCAACGACACCAACAAGAGTTTTCCGGTGACCGTTCCCGCTTGTTCAAGCGGTGATAAACCGGTCATCAACGGAGCATACCTAGAATGGTACATGCGTTGGCGTGGACCTGAATCTATTGTTGACATCGGTGCAGGTATTCCAACCTTCGACGAAGATCTTAACCTTGACATCAATGGGAACGGAGACAACAGCTTTACCGTCACAGAAAGTTTCTGGGCCCGTTTTGATTCATCCCAAAGCCGAGCTTACTATCGCCGTAACGCCATTATCGACATCACAACTCAGTTTGATACGGATTGGCAGGCCGGTCTCAACACAATTGATGTTTCCGGCATTGTGGTACCAACACCCGATAGCGGCACCAACATCAACAGTGAAATTTATGGTGTTGGGGTTCATGTGCTTTATGAATGTCCTGAATTTGATTATTCACGGGTCGGGTTTAACGCAGGCCTTGACTGGTTCTATGAACTTCAAGATGAACCTTATACTGGCGACCATTCAGGCTTGGTCTGCTCCACATTCCCAGCTGCACCGGCCGACACCACGGCCGACCTTGACTCGATTATGTCAGGGCAAGCGAATTCAACGGCTCCGTTCCGTGGCGCACGCATTTTCTACATTACCGGCAGTGGTCCACTACCCACGGCTGATCCAACAAATGCCACCGGCCCCGAAGATGTTGCCATAAGCACGGGTGACCAGATCGAAAGCGGATATGAGTCGATTTGGCGCAGCAACTTAGGCACCGAATGGGACCAGTACAACGGTGAAGACGTGATCGACATCGATGCTGGTGATGAATGGGTCTGTATCCAAGCAGAATCTGCTCAAGGCGAAGGATCTGATACTGGTATCAGCGGTGACTTACTCGGCGTTGCTATTTCAATCCTATTGCCACAACCGACGGAATATGACCTCGCATTAATCAAACAGATTATTACCCCGGGCCCTTATGCCATCGGCCAGCAAATCACCTATCAAATCAGCGTGATGAACCAAGGGGAAGTCAACAGCGGTGACTATGAAGTAACCGACGTTTTACCGGCCGAGCTTGGCTTTGTTTCCGCTAGCCCAAGCGCAACAAGCGCACCGGCTATCGGTGAAAGCGGATCAATCATTTGGAACGCAACCGACTTGGCACCAACCGAAATCACAACCTTTACCATTGTGGCAACCATCGACTCTTCTCCACCAGCTGGCAGTTCAATCAAGAACATCGCTGAAATCACGGCTGACAGTGGCGAAGATGACGACTCTGACCCAACCGACGACAGTGGATCGGATGACACATTTAATGATGATGATGTCACCAACGACCAAGATGATAATGACCAAGACGACTCTGACTTCGAAAATATCGACTTGGCCGAATACGACCTCGCACTCATCAAGCGGATTATTACCCCTGGCC
>JAHDEB010000237.1 GCA_020629055.1 Chloroflexota bacterium | reverse complement strand
CGATTTTGGAGGCTGGGGCAGATCTAAATGTCCGGCCTAAGCTCAACCTGTTGAGCCGGTCGGCCGCGTTTGGGCAGATGGGTTAAAAGCCGCGTTTTACACCACACAAATTATAACGCTTGACGTTAAACACGAGGCGTTATACACTTCCCTATGATATCGAGCTTTGCAGATAAAGAAACAGAAAAAGTTTTTAAACGGCTATTTTCAAAAAAGCTGCCGCAGAATATCCAACGGTCAGCACTCAGAAAATTGCGCATGCTGAATCGGGCACTCGACGTGACTGACTTGCGAGTCCCGCCAGGCAATAGGCTTGAAAGATTGGAAGGAGATCGAGAAGGACAATATAGCATTCGCATTAATCAACAATGGCGCATCTGCTTTGTTTGGGATTTTGGAAATGCTTATGATGTTGAGATCGTTGACTATCATTAGGTAACTTTATGATTAATGAAAAAATGCCAGCACTACATCCCGGTGAAATCTTGTTAGAAGAGTTTCTAAATCCCTTCAACTTGAGCCAAAATAAGTTAGCCTTGCAATTGCGTGTTCCACCCAGGCGAATCAATGAAATCGTATTAGGCAAACGGCGTATTACGGCCGACACCGCATTGCGATTGTCACGCTTTTTTGGCAACTCAGCTCAGTTTTGGCTTGGGTTACAGACTGATTATGATCTAGATGTGGCGGAGGATGAACTCGCTGATCAAATTGAAAAAGAGGTCTCCCTATTTTCTGAAATGGTTTAAGCAAAGCATGATTTAAATGTCCGGCCTGAGCTCAACCTGTTGAGCCAGTCGGCCGGGTTTAGCCTAAAATGAGGCCAAAAAATGCACTGAAGAATAAAGGTTAATCATACAAATCAGACCCATTGCGAATGCCGTAAATAAAGTCCATCCCCTATCTCCAACCCGATACCTTTTCACAAAAACAAATACACTTACGATCAGAGCCACCAAGTTAATTGCAGCAGCCACCTCATGAATTGATATTGCTAGTTCCATAAAAATCCTACTTTCTCTCCTTCTACGTCAAAGTTAAAACAATTTCTCTACCAGACATCCCTGAGAGAACAGCGTCAAAAATCATATTTTCACAATTGAACAAAAAAGGCTGAAATCAATTATGCTTTGATCGATGGAGATCAACAAGATGAAATGCATACGTATGCTAACCTGCCAGCTTGGCTTTGGTTTTTTATTTATTTTAGCAATTACTGCTTGCTCAACCCAAGAAGATACACAGCTTGGGAATGCCAATGTTGTCTATTTCATTCCAAAAAATGAAAAGTTACTTGAAACAGGCGCCCGGCCGGAATTGATTTTTGACCAACAACGTCAGGCTGAATATCAACTTGAAATCTTGGTTACATCAGACTGGGAACTGACGAATCGAGGGATACTAGATGGACAAATCAAAGCTGTTATCGTTCACCATGCAGCCATTGGTTCGATTGATACCATCCAGATCGAAAACTATTTTGATGCTCGTTGTTTGTCAATTATGATGATAGGTAGCCACGAACAAGTCAATTCATTAGCAGAGCAATTGACCGGGAATACCACAAGCAAAGCGCTATTAAACAATGCGGAACCAGGACTCGTTGCTTTTTGGCGCACAGAACTTAAAAATACACGCAGTGCAGGCTTCATTTCGCTAGAAAGAGAAAGTTCTCTTGCTCTGACAGCCATTAGGGGTGAACTAGATCGCAAAGATCCAGCCGATCCTTGTCAGGCGGCCGATCACACCCCTGATGCTCGCCTCGAGGCCACAAGAAATGCATTCCTTGAATCTGAAGGGATTATCTTAACGCCCGAAAACAACTAGCCTCCTATTTTTCAGGCAGTAACTCAATCTCCCACAAATGCACATGCCCTTCAGCCCCCTGCTGCGGATCATGCACGCGCAACGTCACCAGCGTTAGCTCAACCTCTTCATCAAACAAAATATCATCGATAGATTGTCCCGATTGGCCGTTGATACTGACAAACCCGTCGATGATCTGCCCGTCGGCCGTTTCGACTGTTGCAGTAATGTCGGCTGCGCGATCACGCACATCAAAACGTAATCCGGTCGCAGGGGCCGGTTGATCAAACTGTATTTGATAGTTGGCCGGGTTCCCCTCATAGGTTCGGGCCAATGTCAGCACATCATCATCAAACAGGTGCTCAATGCGCCCTAAATCTAGGGCAGGATAAGTAATCAAGGCCGAATGCCCTGAAACTGGCAGACGAATTTCACGCGGCCGGCGTAGCTCCTCAAGTTCGGCCGCAAATATCTCATCGATATTTTCCACATAATCAGCATCAACCACATAAAACCCCTCAACCTGATTGGGCCACAAGATCGTTTCAAGTACCTGAATATTAGTGAATTTATTGCTGCCGATCATCGCTTCATAATCTTCGCGAGATAAGATAAAAAGCGTGTCATCATTCATCGGATAACGTTTTTTAAGGTTGTCCCGTTTTAGGTTCACCAAGCGAAACGGAAGCGGGTCCTCGAAAAAGAAGAGCCCCACCGTATTCGTACCGTTGGTCCATGTATTTGAAATATACAGCTGGCGGCCGGGGTTCGCGTCAAGAATTTCCTCAGCCTTGCCAAAAACCTGCGTTGCCCCGTATTGCAAACCACCTAGCCCATAATTGTCATACCAAGTGGGTCCATTCGCTAATGCATCGCGCACCATGCGTAGATTGAAAAATGCGAAAATCAAAAAGATAGCGAGAACATATCGTTGCACAGTCAGCTTCGGCAAACGAGCCTGCAACCAACCCTCTTCCCAGATGCGATCAAAAAAGTCGATCAACCCCAACGTGGTAATAAGCGTGGCCGGAACCACAAAAAACATCGCGCGGGTAATGTAGATATCTACCAATGCGGCCCCCATCGGCGCAGCCAAAAGCAACAGCAACAGATTACGGTATTTCGCTTGGCGAAACCGCATCCCGCACAGAATAAGCCCCCATAGGGCGAATGGGGCAAAGAAACGGGACAAATGACCGTACCCTTTCATGTGATGCCGCACCCATTCATGCTGTTCTGGCAGATACCAGTATGAAGGATTTAATCCAGATAGATATTCTTGAAAATAAAGACCGAGCGCTTCAGAAGTTGGAATATCTCTTACCCAATAAGAGCCAAGGCCGTACAAATGCTCTCCTACCGACTGGGGATGCAGCCATTGGTGACGCATGTAAGGCAAAATGAGAAGCAACAAAAGTCCTAGACCGCGTGTCGCATTTGCCCGTTGTTCCCAATGAAATTTTATATCGGAGATGAATAGAAACAGCCCGCTGGCTACCATCACCAATCGGCCGGGATTGTAGCTGTAAAAGCACAGCGCTCCGGCCGTTAATGCCCAAGCCAAGTGGCGCATTTCGGCCGACTCGCGATAGGCGAAATAGAAGTAGATAAATACAGCGTACATGCTAACGGCTGTCACGAGTTCAAACGCCGTGCGGGAGTGCAAAAACCAAGCGGGGACAATCGAAAATAGAAGGGTCCCCACGAACCAATATTTCACATCATAGACCCTTTTAAAAATCCAACCCATCGCAAAAGCGGCCGGCAATGTGGACAAAACCGAGAGAAGCCGGGTCACAAAGATCGATTTACCAAAAAGACCATAGCCGAGTGCTTGCAAATAGACGGTAGTGCCTAAACTATATTGAAACGTGTTTTTAAAAAAAGCGGGTAACAAAGTCCCGTCTTGGCTACGCAACCCGTTATTTAAAAACTGCTGCGCCCGGATGACCGGCATCGCCTCATCTGAAAAGAAAAAGATCGGGAAGTGGGCCAAGCCAATCACACGTATCACAAAATAAAGCAGCAGTGACCCTGCAAAAAGTAGTTTCGGGTTAGACCAATCTAGCGTTTGCCATGCAAGCGGGCGAGTATCGCTATCGGTGCTGGCTTGATGCAAAGGCCTTGCCGTTTGATTCAAATCAAGCTGGATCGGAAAGTTCTCCGGCTTACGGCTCGCAGAAATCGTGCCATCTTCCTCATCTGCTCGCAAAACAATGTGTGTTTCGGCCTCAGGCGAGACAGTTTCTATGCGGACAACCTCACCCTTTTTCAGGTAAAGGGTAACGGGGATTTTGTTTTCGTCTGTTCGGTTTGTGTCGATTGGCTCGTCTTCCATTAATCAGTCACAGTTTATAGGTTTGGCTTATCGTATATCTTATCTCTGTTTTACAGCTTGAAGCAAGGCGAGGTACAAAAATTTTGGTAAAACAAGCATGCGGCGCCAACGCCAAGGCTCTTTCCAAAGTCGATGCAGCCATTCAAGCCCTAAAGATTGCACCCATTCTGGTGCGCGAGTTGACCGGCCGGTAATAAAATCTAGTGAGCCACCAATCCCCAATGCCAAGCCCACCGAGGTTAGCGACCCTTTATTTCGATCTATCCATTTGTCTTGATTGGGTGCCCCAAAAGCAACATACAACACATCGGTGTTACCCGCTTCTATCTTAGACACGATGCTCTCATTTTCTTCCAAAGCGGGTGAGCCGGACCAAGTGCCTGAAATTTGTAATCCAGGATATAGGTTTTGCAGTTTTTCGGCCGCTTCCGCTGCGACCCCTTCGGCCGCCCCCAATAAAAATAAACGCCAGCCGTTTTCCGCACACAGTTTAGCCAAGTGGTACACCAGTTCACTGCCTGGCACTCGCTCGGGCACGGCCGAGCCCTGCCACCGAGATGCATAGACCAAGCCGATCCCATCAGCCAAACACAAATCAGCTCGACCTAACACGTCAAGAAACAGCTGATCCTGCTGAGCTTTCATCACAAATTCTGGGTTGGCGGTACAAATCTGCCGCAAGGGAGCATCGGTCCGTGGCTCCCTCATCCACCGGCTGATTAATTGCAGCGTGTCCCCCATTGAGACATGATGGATCGGCACGCCCAATATCGAAATTTTTGTAGGATCTTGCTGCTGCATATGTTATGGCGTGACCGCCCGAATATTATCAAATTCCACCACGGCCGTACCCTCTTCGAACGCGGTTAGCCCCACCCCAATATCCCCACTTGAAAAAGTAGAATCTTGAGCGGTATCCAGCAAAATACCATTAACGGTTAGGGTCAATTGATCCCCTTCACAGGTGGCTCGCAGGGTGTTTTCTTGCACCCCTTGTTGGATTGTTTCGCTAAACTGATATTCGCCGCCCCCGGTCAGATAGATAATTTGATTAATACCAGACTGCACTTTGCCAATCGCATAATATCCGTCTGAGCTAATAACAAATAGATAGAAATTATTCGGATCTTGATATCGGCAGATTAAACCAAATGCATTGTCATCAGGTCCATTGATTTTGCGCGTCGTGGCGGAAATTGTCACATTGTCTAATGGCTCTAAACTGGGATTACTCCACCAAAATTGCCCTGGCTCACGCGTGGTAATCTCGAGCTTGCCATTGGCAACAGAGGCGGCTCCGGTCAGGGCATCATCTTCATATTGATACCAGCCGCAGTCAACCCCATCGTTGAAAGGATCGATTAAAAAGATACCGTCGGCCGAACATTCAGCCGGCCGCCCTGTCGCGTTTGCCCCACACGCAGCGAGAAATAAAACTAAAAGCGTACAAAAAAAATAGGGTTTATACATTGTCCGGCTTGTCTGTTTCATCATCAAAATTCAGCCCCATCAATTCATCTAACTCTCTTAGCTCTTGCTGCAATAACTTTTGGCGAGACACGACCCGCATATAAAAAACAATCAGTCCAACCCACGCGATTGTTATCCCTAAGGCAATTAAAATAAAATTCCAATCCATAAATTCACCTTTTCTTTTGCATCAGCTTCTGTTTTGTTCGTTATTGTGTTAACAGAATTCTAGCGAAACAAAACCGTTTAGACGACGTCTTTTGAATAATTTAGTTTGCTCGTTCGATCTTAAAAGTCATCCTGCGTCTGAATGTCAGAAAACAAGTTGAATTGTATCGAAAAAAGATATACATTACGCATTCTCATTACACGCATTAATCCACCGATTTTTATAGCACCATCTTATAATGACAGACCCGATCCTAATAGATTTTCCAGACAAAATTGAAACAAAGCGCCTTATTCTTCGGGCCGCCCGGCCGGGGGACGGTGCCGCGGTGCATCTAGCTGTTCAAGAAAGCCAAACATTCTTGAAAGATTGGATGCCTTGGGCCGTTAACATACCCGATGCAGAGGGATATGAAAAATGGGCGAGGGAAAATCACATCTCTTTTACCAGCCGGACCAACTTAACCATGATTATGATCGCCAAAGATAGTGGCAAAATAGTGGGTGGGACCGGGTTTCACAATTTAAATTGGGATGTACCATCTTTTGAAATAGGGTATTGGGTGCACAGCAGCTACACCGGCCGAGGATATGTGACTGAAGCGGTTGAAGCGCTAACCGATTTTGCATTCAATGAGTTAAACGCCGAACGGATCGAGATCCGTTGTGATGCCAATAACGAACGCAGCGCAGCCGTCGCAATAAGGAACGGCTACCATCAAGATGCTTTGCTAAAAAACAATCGTCGTCATCATGTTTCAAACGATTTGGTCAGTACATTGGTGTTTTCAAAGGTTAAAGAAACAGGTTAAGGTGCCATGAAGGATAAAAATACAGCAGAAATAGCCATAGAATCACCGGCCGACCAAGAAAAACCGTCGGTTGAAAATCACGCAAACGGCCATCCATCGATTGAAGAGATCGATTTAACCAACCCCAGCTATTTCATTAATCGTGAATTGAGTACGATTGAGTTTAATCGACGCGTACTCATGGAAAGTTTGAATCTTGACCATCCACTTTTGGAAAGGGTGAAATTCAATGCGATTTTTAGCTCCAACATGGATGAATTCTTCATGGTTCGCGTATCTGGTATTCGCCAACAGGTTATGTTAGGGATCCCAGAGTCACCCCCAGACGGCCTTTCCCCTCGAGAGCAATTGGTTTCCATTCACCGGGTCGTCGATGAGTTGAACACATTGCAAATGCTCAACTGGAGCAATAATTTAAAGCCCAATCTCAAAAAGAATGGGATTCACTTGCTTAAGTTTGATGATCTAAAAGCGAAACAGAAAAAGAATGTCAATCGCTATTTCGAGCAAGAACTTTTTCCAGTGCTCACCCCGTTGGCCTTTGACCCTGGACACCCTTTCCCCCATATTTCAAACCTTAGCCTAAACTTGGCCGTTGTGGTGCGTGACCCCAAAGAAGGGAAAACCCATTTCGCCAGAGTCAAGGTCCCCGATACACTTCCCCGTTTGGTCCCTCTTAACCCTTTAGATCCTGATGAATTAATACAGCCCAAAGTGCAAAAGTTTGTCTGGCTCGAAGATGTGATCATCGCGAACCTCGGCCGCCTGTTTCCAGGAATGGAGATCGAAGAAGCACATCCATTTAGGGTAACCCGAAACACCGACATTGAGTTACAGGAAGACGAGGCGGACGACCTGTTGGCGACAATGGAAGAAAATTTGCGCAGACGGCCGTTCGGCTTTGTCGTCCGTTTAGAAATCGCATCATCTTGCCCAGAGCGGATCCGCGAGATCTTGACCGCAAATCTTGAAACAACCCAGCTAGATATTTATACAATCGATGGCCCTTTGGGAATGGGCAGTCTATTCCAACTGATGGGCATCGACCGGCCAGAGCTAAAAGATTCCCCATTGCAGCCGGTTCTCCCCGCCCCATTTCGCAGCGGCGAAAATATCTTTCGCATTTTGTCCCGCCAAGAGGTCTTGCTTCACCACCCGTATGACAGCTTCGGACCGGTTATTCAGCTAATCGAAGAAGCAGCGGCCGACAAAGATGTCCTCGCGATCAAACAAACCTTATATCGGGTCGATTCAGATTCACCGATTTTAGAAGCACTGATGCGTGCCAGACAAAATGGCAAGCAGGTAACCGTCCTTCTCGAACTCAAAGCCCGTTTCGATGAAGAGAGTAACATCGAATGGGCCAGAGCCTTAGAAAATGCGGGCGTTCACGTTGTATACGGACTGATCGGGTTAAAAACCCACGCGAAAATCACCTTGGTTGTGCGTCGCGGTCGGGATGGGTTAAAACGCTTTGTCCATCTGGGCACAGGCAACTACAACACAACCACAGCCCGCATCTATACAGACATCGGCTATATGACGACCGACCCAGATATCTGCACCGATATTTCAGAGCTTTTCAATGTGCTTACCGGCTATTCAAATCAATCAGAATATCGCAAGCTATTGGTGGCCCCGGTATCGGCCCGTCAACAAATTCTTGAGCTGATCGAGGACGAAATCAAACTCGGTGAAAAAGGGGCGATCACCTTTAAAATTAATCACTTAGGTGATGCAAAAACGATCCAAGCTTTGTACCGGGCATCGATCGCAGGGGTTAAAGTTACCCTGTTGATCCGTGGCATTTGCTGTCTACGGCCGGGGTTGCCAGGCATCAGCGACAATATCACCGTTCGATCGACCATCGGCCGCTTTTTAGAACACTCGCGCATTTTCTGCTTTGGCAACAACGGCGAACCAAAACTGTACGCAGGCAGTGCAGACTTAATGCCCCGCAATCTAGACAGACGCATTGAAACGATTTTCCCAATCCAATCAAAAATGCTGCAAGCGGAAATCATCGGCAACATTCTAGACGTTTACAATCGAGACACCGCCAAAAACTATGTTTTGAAACCGGGTGGGCAATATGTGCCGGTATTCCAAGAAGTTCCGGCCGAAGAAGAGCTATTCAACGCCCAACAATGGTATCTAAAAGAACGCAACACCTTTATTCAAGCTGTGGGGCTAGGATAATTGATGCTTGATATTTCGAGCAACACAAACAGTCGTGTCAAAAAAATAAAACGACTCTTGAATGATCGGCGGTTTCGCCACAGCGAAGGGATGTTTGTTGTGGAAGGGACCCGCTGGATGCGCGAAATCGCCCA
>JAHDEB010000236.1:1944-8959 GCA_020629055.1 Chloroflexota bacterium | reverse complement strand
GCCGGAGCTTCTGCTTCAACTTCTTCGGCTGGAGCTTCTGCTTCAACTTCTTCGGCTGGAGCGCTTGCTTCAGCTACTTCGGCTGGAGCCTCTGCACCTTCAACTTCTGTTTCTTCTGCAGCGGTATCATCACCGCTTGCATCTTCCTCACCTTCGCTACCCTGAGACATCATCCAAGCGATTTGCTCTTTTGGTGTTACAGCACGTAAGCTGAGGGCGATTCGCTGACGGTCGCTATCAATATTGATAACCCGCAAGAGATGCTTCTCGCCAACCTGAACGATTTTTTCAGGATCGGCCGCATCACTTCCGCGAACCATTTTAGATGAATGCAATAATCCTTCGATGCCAGGTTCGATCTCTACGAATGCACCGTAGTTAACGATCCGGGTAACAACACCATCAACCAACTCGTTGACCTGGTACTTGTTTTCAACAAGTGTCCATGGGTCTGCCAAAAGGCGTTTGCGGCTGAGGCTAATCCGGTTATTGGTATTATCAACTTTTAATACGTAGACTTCAATATCGTCGCCTACATCGATAACTTCTGAAGGATGGTCGATACGGTGCCATGCAAGTTCGGAAACATGCACAAGACCTTCAATTCCGTCTCCAATGTCAACGAAAGCACCAAAGTCACGGATGCTGCTAACTACACCTTTCAAGGTATCGCCACCAGACAACTCTTCTAGACGATCTGCACGTCTTGAATCGTTCCATTCTTTTTGAGCTTCACGATTCGACATAACCAAACGGCGACGACGACGATCAACTTCGATAATTTTTAGCGGTAACTGCTCACCACGCAATTTGGAAAGCATCCGTTGTTTATCACGGTCTTTCATGCCTGGGCGGAATGCAGCAAGCTGTGAAAGCGGAATAAACCCGCGTAACCGGCCGTAGTCGACCAAGGCACCGCCTCGGTTATAACCAACGACCTCAGCTTCAACTACGCCTTCCGTTTTCATAACTTCTTCGGCTTTGATCCAATCTTCATTGATCATTGCGCGATGAATAGATACGTTCAAGCTGTCATGCTGACCGGTGTCTACGACATAAACTGGGACTTCGGTGTCAACCAAAAGTGACGCTCGTTCCTCTTCTGACAATTTAGCTAAATCGTCAGGAGGCACAAAGCCATCTCGTTTCAAACCCAATCCGATAATGGCACCCCGCTCTGAAATGTCTAGAATCAATCCTTTGCGGATATCTCCTGGACGCGGCATATCATAATCGTGTTGCTCCAAGTACTGTTCTAATTCTGCTGAGAAGTCGACATCCTCTGCCATGTGTGATGTTTCCCGATATAAGTGATCTTAACAGACGTTACTTCTGTCTGTTAGCAAAAAAAAACCCGGCTAAAAAAATTTAGACCGAGTTCCTTTAAATTTATTTGTTAAACCGCGAGCGGCTTGTTTTTCTGGCGAAATTATACTTTTACATGAATTTATTCATAGAAAAAACGTTGGCTTTCCTTTTTCAATACATATTCTTCGGCCTAATATGCACCATCGCTATCACCAGACAACAACAAAATTATATCCCTCGAATTTTGCGTTGTCAATTTTATTACGCCCCAATCTTCAAATTAAGGAAACATCTTACGATTCAAAGGGCATAAAATTGTATTTCGAGCCGAATATGCTATTCAATCGCAATTTTATATAAAAAATTGTCAAACAACAAAGAGCCAATCTTAAATCGGCGACTGTCTTGCAATAAGTCACTCAATTCTTTTGGCAATGCGAACTTAATCTGAGATCGGAATGTTTTTGCATTTGGAAAAGCTTGGGAAATTTCCGTACTCAGCTCCTGATTTTCAACATGGGTCACAATTAAATTGCCATGGGGTACCAGTGACTTTAAATAAGATAAAAAGCTATCAGCTTCACCCGGGATCATTTTAGCAGACAAAATTAAGATGTCTGGAGCCTTCTCTTTTGCTAATTCAACCAAATTGGCCAAGCTTGCTGCAATTCGTACTGAAAATTTCTCTCTTTTCAAATGTTTTAAAAATACCCGAAGGCTAGACGATTGATTCTGAACGAGAATGATTTCTTGTTTACTCATCTTTTGGCTTACCTACCTTTGCTTACTTTGATGTAAATTTATTGAATCGTGATACGAAACCAACTATTTCCCTATTTCGCATCACATTAGCTTGTACAAGTTATAAACAAGATCAGGTCATAGGACTGAGGTACAGGTTATTTTCCCTATATAAACCAGTTTTCATCTAGCACTAAATAGCGTTAAATTTACGTAAGGCGATATCGATGCGGCTCTTACCTCTTGCATGAGAGGGGATTTAGGCATGTAAGTTAGGCAACAAATGGCCGTTAGCGGAATTTAGCAGGCCCGGCTCAATACACGCTCAATCTTTCAAACTATCTTAATGCTTCCACACACGTGCAATGACAAGACTTCGGGAGATTTTTGAATTGAACAAAGCTTTACGATGTGAACAAAACCTCCGAAGTCATCAAATGGGTAATGCCCCCTTTACTATTGCCCCTCTTTGCTCCACCAATCAAGCGACCATTCAACTGAGCGTTTAATCCCTTCACGCAAGCTGATTTGAGGAGAGTACCCTAGCAGCTCTTCGGCCTTGCTGATGTCGGCCACATAATGGGTAACTTCCCCCACGCGCGCCGGTTCAATGGTCATATTCGGATCTTTATTTAGTTCCTCACCGATAAAGCGAGCCATGTCTACTAAACTATTTCCTTTGCCAAAAGCTAGGTTAATGGTGTGATTTTCGATTTGTCCGCTCACCAAGCGTTCGATCCCACTGCTGACGCCACGCACACAATCATCCACATAAGTGAAGTCTAGCACCTTAGATTCACCAAACACGGTGATGGGCTGTTCGTTATTGATTGATTTTATGAAATGCGGAATGACGCGCAGCATTCGTTCAATATCATTGTCGTAGCGGCCGTAGACATTGCTAAACCGAAATACCAAATAGCGTAGGCCATAACATTGAGCGTATGAATACACAAGGGCTTCCCCAGATATTTTACTTGCAGAGTATGGGCTTTCGGTAAAAGCGAAATCGGCCGCTTCTTCATCTGTGATGTATCGTTGGATATCACCGTACACTTCCCGAGAGCTGCTAAAAATGATAGGCAAGTTATGTCTGCGGCAAAACTCCAGAACGTTAAAGGTCATGGTTATGTTTTCTAGGGCTCTGGCGGGATTTAGAACCAATTCATGAACTTTAGCATGTGCGGCAAAATGCACGACCGCATCGATTTGTTCTGGATATTCGATATTGCCGATACCCGTATCAAAATCGCGATATGGCATGGACAAATCTTGATACAGCGTCTCTATTTTATTTGTCCATGCGTTTCGTCGTTTATCAACACCAAAAACATAATGTCCATTCTGTTGTAAGTGTAGTCCTAAATTTGTTCCGATTTGGCCACTAGAGCCGGTAATGAGAATGCGCATAATTTTTCCTGGAGGATTTTAGTAAGTAAAAAAGAAGCTTGAGAATGACAACTTGAACATCGGCGGCCGGACAACGGGCGAAACCCAATGCATCCAAGTGTCACTCAAATCAGCAATTGCTTCGTTAATGAGTAGAAATTGTAGAGCAAGCAGAGTCAATTAACATTCAAAATTGATCAAGCTGTAATGAATCAATAGTACTAACGCCATCCAATGTTCTCTGTAACTGTTTGAAATTTAGCTCAGTTACACTTCAATTGACGTGAAGTGCACCTTATTTAGTTCCCTAGTTCAGAATTTCATCAACCCGTCTGCTGAGAACGGGCAAAACATCGGTTTGAAACCACCGGTTTTTGGCCATCCAAAAGCGATTGCGGGGTGAGGGATGGGGCAATGGGAGATAGTTAGGTAGGTATTGCTGATAATTCTTGACCGTTTCAGTTAGGTTCCTTTCAGCCGAATCCTTTAAATAGTATCGCTGCGCATATTGTCCGATGAGTAAAATGAGTTGAACAGAGTTGAAATGTTCAAACAGTTGCGGGTGCCACAGCGGAGCGCATTCTGACCTGGGTGGTAAATCCCCAGACTTCCCTTTACCGGGATAGCAAAAGCCCATCGGCACAATCCCGATTTGATGCGGATCATAAAATGTAGGCTTATCGATGCCCAACCATGTGCGTAACAAATTGCCGCTGGGGTCGTCCCAAGGAACGCCTGATTCGTGTACTTTACGGCCGGGCGCTTGGCCGATGATCAGAATTTTACTATCTGGGGCCGCGCTCATTACCGGCCGTGGCAGGTGGGGTAGGTCATGGGCGCATACGTCACACCGTTTGATTTCATCGAGCAAATTTTGCATATTCGCCAATTGTAATCGAGCTTTGGATTTAAGCGACCGATTAAACTGACTAATTCTCTAGATCGGTCTCTAAAACCAGTGCGCTACCTGCGCTGACACTTTCCCCTTGGACACTAAAAGATGACCCTGTGCGCCGAAACGGCTCGCCCGGCCGACGTTGAGTGTATATGCGTTCATCAACCATTGTCACCTCGCGCGATAACCCTAGTGCAAGCAACCGAGCATCGGGTGACAGGCTAACGGTCCGTACAGATCGATCAAAGATCCACTCTTTCACAATTGCCGCCGTTGCTAAGTCCCACATCGTGATCAAGCCACTGTCTTCAGAGATCACAACGAACTGCCCCGTTTCATCAACGCTCATATCGGTCGGATTTCCAACCGCTGGCAGCACGTGAAGCAATTCACCGCTAGCCACATCCCAAACGCGGGTTTGATCATCGTCTTGGCCAACCGTTATCAGCCGCTGACTGTTGCCACTAAAAATCATATGTCCCACATTCCCATCGTGGCCACCGATCAACACTTCATTGGCCAAGTCAGAGATTTGGTGCAAATAGATGCGCCCTCCATCTTCAGCTAAGGCGATTGTTTGGCTATCGGGGGAAACAGCGATCCCATTTATCTTGTCGGCCGTTGGGAAATGTGTGATCGGATCACCATTTAAAAAGAAGAGGTCAAACCCATCCTCTTTGCCCGACATCGCAATTCCATTTGCATACGGGACAAAGGCGATGCAATCTGAGCCAAATACATTACAACTCCCTTCGAATAGAAATTCTGAAAACTCTTCTCCATCAATCGTATGGATTGTTAAGTTATCTTTGTTCTTGTAGGCGAGATATTGGCTATCTTGGCTAAAAATGAAGTCAGCGACGGAGTTTGAACCGGTTCCAAAAGCGGAAATACGACTTCCGTCGGCCGCATCGATCAAGTATCGATTGTTGCCGATTACGGCCAATGTAGAGCCATCGGGTGAAAAGCGAACACGGCGCACCGATGAATCACCAACAGAAACACTGTAAAGACAGTTATCCACTATGATGCAGGTCGTTCGAGCGGTTAAAAGGGGGCCAAGCCAGTATCGGCCGACACCAAACAAAATAAACCCACCTACCAACACCCCCACAAACAGGAGACACGACCTAAATATTGATTTTCCAACACCGCGATTACCTTCTTCATTTGTTGCCATATTATTTCCTACCTTCTAACGTTTTGAATCAACAACATGGATGTTTGAATAGGCCTAAACATCCAATAGATGTACTTTAATTCAAGAGAAGGCGGGTGATGTACAGAAAAATCAGCAAAATGTCTCATCATCGGGCCAAAGCAAGCATAAAATTAATTTCAGCAAAATCGTGTTTATTCAGCAGTTTGGTCCAGTTTGACAAAAGGATCTGTGTTCTGCGGAAAGATAAGCTAAAAACTGGCCCAATCTGGCGAAAATAGTTGAGTGTACTGAACAAATACGCAAAATCATTTAATTGCAGTGCTACCCAAAAATTGCACCTTCTGCTAAAAATGGTTGATGGCTATCATTCTTGCAGTTCTTACCGGCATGGGGCTGGGTTACATCATCGAACGAGGGGATATGTGCTTCCACAGCACGTGGCGTAATCTACTGAAAAGCCCGAGAAATCCAGACCTTTTCAGAGCGTATCTTTTGCTGCTCTTAATTTCTGTTCCGCTGGTACAAACCTTTATTTATTTAGGCTGGATCAATCCATGGATCGCCCCGCTGGCTTGGCGGGCCAACGTCATGGGTGGGTTGATCTTTGGGGCAGGAATGGTTGTGGCGAAGTCGTGTATCACCGGTATTTTTTACAAACTGGGGCACGGCATGCTCGGGGTTTTGGTTGCGCTAACAACTTGGTTCATTGGGGACATTATGACCTATCTGGGCCCCCTAGCCGGCTGGCGGGACCGGCTCAATCGTGATCCGATTCAAATCGAGGGTGCCAGTGCTACCGTTGGAAACACGCTAGGCGTTTTCGGCCCAATTTTACTTGCTCTTTTGGCGATAGCCGCCATTTACTATTTGGTGCAGTCCCCCCAAAATAATCGAGGCAAACTTTGGGGGTGGGTGCCATTGGGCATAAGCATGGGGTTCATGTTAAGTATCGCCTGGCTCGTGGCTGGTTTTGCGGGAGCTGATTATTCTTATGGCACGTCGGGTGTTCCAACCGGTATTTTTAGAGTCATGACCGGCCAAGGGGGAACGGTTTTCAGCTGGATTCCAATGACACTTTTTGCCATTGTGCCAGGCTCATTGATTGCGGCCTATACGTCAGGCACACTGTGGATACGGGGGGAAGAGATGATGCGCTATGCTGAGTTGGCGGCCGGAGGGCTGTTGATGGGAATTGGGGCAGGCATAGCGGGTGGCTGCAATTTGGGCCATTCGATGGTTGGTGTTTCTCTTTTGTCATGGGGCAGCATTTTAACCACCGTTGCGATTGTGGCGGGGGTGTGGGCGGCCGATCAAATCGTTAAGCGAATTGGCATAGATTAGCACAACTTTTCATCGAAAAAACAAAGCGGTTCAGTTATGTTTAAGATCAAATTCATCAGTTTGGAGGATGTTTTGAACACATCACTTGATCTTTTATTTTTAACCGGCCTCTGTTTTATCGTGATTGGGCATGAATTAGACGCCATTCAAAATCATGAATGGCGTTTCTTTTTTGCAAA
>JAHDEB010000236.1:0-1844 GCA_020629055.1 Chloroflexota bacterium | reverse complement strand
CAAACGGTCCCCGCCGAGGGAGATCAATTTGTCTACCTGCCGATTATTCAAGTTGAAGAAGAAGACGTTGGCGGTACAGTTCCAACAAGAACACCAACTCCATAAACCAAATCAAAACAACTAAATAAACACGACCATTCGTGGGGCATCAATAAGCTCCACGAATGTTTTCGTGTACCTCGGCCGTATAAAAGTCGGTTAACGCTGCGTGCAGCTCGGCCGACAGCGGGGCCAAGTCACTCACGGCCGCGTTTGCCTGTGCCTGAGCGGGTGAACTTGCTCCCGGAATCACCGTAGAAACCGCATCATGATCCAAGATCCAACGCAGGGCCATTTGGGCCATGGTTAGGTCAGAAATTCCTTCAGGTTTCATCGCTTTAATTTGGTCAGCTAACTCAACCCCCTTCACAAACGGCAAGCCTGCAAACGTCTCGCCCACGTTAAACGCATCCCCATCTTTGTTGTAGTTGCGATGGTCTGACTCTGCAAAAGTCGTCTCGGCCGTCATTTTACCTGCCAACAAACCGCTGGCTAACGGCAAACGGACAATCAACCCGACCCCTTTAGCCTGCGCCTGTGGTAAAAGTTCTTTGACCAGTTTTTGCCGAAACATATTAAAGATGACCTGCAGCGAAGCGATTCCTTCTTGCTCGATACAAATCAGTCCCTCTTCAACTGTTTCCACACTCGCCCCGAACTGCTTGATCAACCCCTCTTTTTGCAAATCACGCATCCAGTCAAACACGGTACCGTCACGCATGACTTCGGTTGGAATGCAGTGAAGTTGAAGCAAATCAAGCGAGGCAACGCCCAAACGTTCCAGAGACCCTTCAACAGCCGCCCGCATGGTGTCGGCCGTGTAGTTGTCAGGATAAACGTCCATCCGGCCGTATTTGGTTGCGACCCGCACATTAGCACCCGATTGCTTCAGGAACGCCCCGATGGCCCGCTCGCTTTTACCCGCGCCGTACACATCGGCCGTGTCGAACAAAGTAACGCCGCTGTCAACGGCCGCCTGCAAAATCCCGAACGCACCATCTTGATCGATACCTGTTCCCCAGTCACTGCCCAGTTGCCAGCAACCTAGCCCCATCTCGCTTACTTCAAACCCGTTTTTGCCTAATGTTCTCGTTTTCATATCTCTATTCTCTAATTATGTTTTGCTTAAATTTCGTACCAGTTAACCGTTGGGCCAAGATTGTGAACCGTACACTCGCCAATCTTCTCCACCACTCCCCAAGAATTGTGAATATGGCCGGTACAATTTAGTTTTATATTTTTAGCTTGTATCGTATCTAAAATCGCCTGACTCCCTTCATGGCCACCGTCCCTTTGAAGATCACAGGTTCCCAAAGGAGGGGTATGGGTCACCAAAATCGCTTGGTCAGGGCATTGTTCTAACATTTTTTCAGCCTCATCTTCTGTCAGCGTCTGATTCCAAGCAAAATCGGAACGGCTCGGAATCTCACACCCTAATCCAAAAAATGATTGCCCCAGAACGGTGACAGATGTGCCGTGCAAAAAGTGGCCGTGTTCCCATTCTGCACAAAAACTTCTCAATTCGCTCAAATCATCATGATTACCTGCGACAAGAATCGTTGGGACAGCAATCTGCTTTAAGATATGCAAAACTTCGGCCGCGCTTCCCCCCTTAACTCCGAAATCCCCCGCCCCGATTACCACATCGGCCGTTGGGCTAGCCGCAACAATCTTATTGGCGGCAGCTTGATCATTGTGCAGGTCGCTAAACGCCAGGATTCTCATCCGGCCGGTGCTTTCCCCTCAACGATCGCCTGGCGCAAAAACCCCCGCACCCGTTCAATTTCGACTCCGATTTCATCCCC
>JAHDEB010000235.1 GCA_020629055.1 Chloroflexota bacterium | reverse complement strand
TCGAAACTGCTCATGCAACGTCGTCCCTTAATCTTCAGCATATTCACCGCCGCCATGTTTTTGTCCAGCTTTTACCAAGTGGCAAACGCGGCTATTGCACCCAGCCTTTCGGCCGAGTTAGATCTGTCGTCTGCACAATTGGGACTCATGTCGAGTGTGTTTTTTGCGACATTCGCTGCAGTTCAAATACCGTTGGGTATTGGTCTTGATCGCTGGGGGCCACGGTGGGTCACATCCTCGATGATGATGATCGGCGGCGTTGGCAGCCTGCTGTTTGCTGTTGCCCCATCCCTAACATGGTTAACCGTTGGGCGGGGGCTGATTGGTATTGGTATGGCAAGCATTTTAATGGGCTCTATGAAGGCGTTTAGCAAATGGTACCCACCCGCACGCTTTGCAACAATGACCGGCTTGCTGATGGGTATCGCGTCGTTAGGGTCATTATCGGCCGCGACCCCGTTAGCGTGGCTAAACGCTCAGGTGGGATGGCGTGCTGTATTTGTTGGCATGGGGTTGGTGACGATTGTAGTGGCTGTGATCATGGCCGTTTTTGGGCGCAATGCGCCACCCGATGTTGAGCAGCAAGGTGCTGCACCGCTTGCACGTGCGCAGGGTGGTATCGGCGACGTGTTGCGTGACAAGCGCTTTTGGCTGATGGTGCCGATTTCGATGGTTGCGGTTGGGAGTTATGGCGGCTTTCAAGGGCTGTGGATAGGGCCGTACTTATTTGATAATTATCGGTTGGGTGAAATTGAAATAGGGAATTTGATTTTGCTGATGGCCATCGGCGGCACCGTTGGCTCTTTTAGCTCTGGCTGGCTGGCCGATCGCTTTGACTTGGTTCGGGTTGTTTTGATTGCGGCGATGGTCTTTGTGCTTGCACAGGTTATGCTGGCATTGTACCCACCGATTTTTATTGTGGGTGGTGTGCTGCTATTTTTTGGGTACACAGGTGCTTTTAATGTCTTGGTACTTTCGCACGCTCGCCGCCTTTTCCCAGATGAAATGACAGGACAGGCGCTGACGGCGATTAATTTGAGCATGTTTGTCGGTATTTTTCTTGTGCAGTGGTTGTCTGGCGTTGTGATCGGGCAGTTTCCTGTCACCAGTGAGGGTGTCTACTCGCCGCAAGCCTATACAGTTGTTTTGCTTGTCATGGCGGCATTTTGTTTGGGGGCGATTGCTATTTATGCTCGATTTTTGTGGGGTAGAAAAGCTTGACGCCTTTATCAACGGCCTCGTCCTGCGTGCGATTCTTGGTTGATAGCGTTTCGCGCCTCCGGTCGACTATTGATTATTGTCCAAACTCCACCTGATTTTTCGATTCTAACCGCCATTGTTCACCCACCTTTATGCTTAGAAATCAGAAAAGATAAATCGCATAGATTTTTCTTTTCTCTGAGTTTCGCACAATTCGGCCGTTTTCACGACTCCGCTTGTCGAGAGGTTTTGATTCAGCTTTTGGTTAGAAAGAACACACTGTGAAAAACTAGCCGATGTTCCACTCGAACCCGGATTCCGTCTCTGAAAACTCCCAAAGTTTCGACATGACCGCCTTGTCGAAGGCATACGGTTCAAGAACACCTTCTCCAACAGGTCCACCCGATTCCATACGGCCGGCGGGGCCGTAGAATGCCCGTTGTTCCAAGCCATTCTCAGTTGCACACATCAGCTGGGGGCAGGCACCCTTTTCGGCCGATTGAACCAACGGGGTCTTCATCATAATCCGATAAATGATCTTGGTTATCATGCTGCCGCTTGTCTCGATCAACGAGGTTGCAGACATAGGATTCAACATTTCTGTCGGCCGAAATTAACCCCCTCAACAATTTCCCCAACAGTTTCTTTTGCCTATAATCATCAATATGATATTCTCTGTTTTGCACTATCTTGATTGCACCAAAGCTAAGTACTTTTCTTCGAAGTCCTGTGATATCGGCGTGAATTTAATAGGTCATTTCATGATCCATAGTCACAATGGGATATCCGAGCTATAGCCAATTATAATAAGCAACTTTCCATGAGCACGATAACATATGCTACCTTTGGAAACTACTCAGGGGCAACTTTACTGTTATGTTAAGCACTAACATCAATAACCTTCTTTATAAGGTCTCACAATCAAACAGAGCAATTCACGATGAATCGCTGACTGCAGACCTTTTGCTTTTGCGCCATCATCTGCTCAGTTACAAATCGACGCATCAAAACCCACACTTGATAGGAGAAGCCGAGCTGGCTTATCTTTCAGGTACGGTACATGAACATCATGGTAGATATGGGGAAGCGATTAAAGAATTTGAGGTTGCTTCAAATCTTTACAAAGCACTGGGAAATCACCACAGATACCATAGCACGTTATTTCATTTTGGGATGGCAAACCTAAAGTCAGTTCGCCTTTATGAAGCTATTACCACCTTCCGTGCCCTTTTAAATAGCACACTTAAGCAAGAGGATGACTCAGGCACCGCCAAGGCGTTTGTCGGGTTGGCGGGTGTATACGGTGTTATGTGTGAAGATGACACTTTACTTCGCTATAGCAAGTTAGCTCTTCAATATGCCCAATATGACAAGGATGACTTGGACAGTCTCAAACAAGCACTTGGCGTACGGTCTGCCGCTTTGCTATTAACTGGAAACAATCAAGAAGCCTTTGATTTAGCCATCAAATTTGTTGAGCTGGTTAGCGAGAAAAATAAAGAGGACCTACATTTTGGATGGTCGAGAACAATTGCCGCTCTTGCCGCACTCGAGATAAATCGAGTGGACTTAGCGCATCAACTTGCGCGCGAGCTGTTTCACTCCTGTCGATTTGATATTTCCACAGCTGGTGCTCGGGCATGGGCCGTGATGGGGCTGGTACAAGCGAGACGCAACAATGTGGCCGATAGTTTGACCTATCTCTTGGAAGCTGAGAAAAAACTCGAAGTAGTCAAGGACCCACGCTTGCTCTATTTAGTGATTGAGTGCCTTATGGAGATGTACAAACGCATTGGAGATTGGCAGAATGTTGCTCTGTACTCTGAAAAACTGAGAGAGTTTCACAGTCGTCTACTTGATAAACTTAGCAAAAATAAGGCAGCCTTGATTCGAGAAGTGGTCATTGAAGAGGTGGCCATTATCGAGCAGGAAAAAATTGCTGACCAAAAGATTGCAGCATTAGAGCAGGAAAATCGAATGTTAGAAACCTCGATTGACAACAAGAGGGAGGTTTTCCAAATGATTGTCCATGATCTACGAAACCCACTTACTATTCTGAATATTAATTTGGGGATAATTCGACGCACAATCAAAGCGCATAAATTGTCAGCTCCTTTTTCTCGCCAACTTACGACCATTCAGAATGTTATTACGAGGATGCAAAATCAAGTCGATAATTTATATCACATGAGCATTTCTGAAATTGGTGAGATTCCGCTAAATGTGGTGTCAACCGACTTGCCTGAGCTGGTTAGCAAGGTTAGGCAGAATATGAACTATCTGGCAATAGACAAAGATATTCAGCTAGAGATGATTGCTACGGAAGATCTTCCTCTGAAGAGTAAGGTAGATCGCCAATTGCTTGAGCAAGCTTTGATCAATCTGGTTTCAAACGCAATTAAATACTCCAAGGCAAACACGATTATCTCAATTCGGTTATTTTGCGATGAGACATCTAATGTCATCAAGGTTGTTGATCAGGGAATAGGTATCTCTTCTGAAGAATTACCCAATTTATTTAAGAAGTTCTCTAGATTGACGGGGCGTCCAACCAGAAATGAGACATCTAGCGGGCTGGGCCTCTACGTGACAAAAACCGTTGTTGAGATGATGGGAGGCACAGTTTGGGCAGAATCTGAAGGCGTCGACCAGGGGGCATCTTTTATAATCCAGCTACCTAAAGAGTGAGGGAAGAAACCGTAGAATCATTGGCACGATGGGGAAAGGCGGCGTGACCACCGGTGCCACGCTGAGTCCTTAGGAACGGAAATTAAATAATACAACGCAGTTGTTCCCCCCGGCCATCCAAAACTGACGAAAGTTTTTGGGGAAATGCAGGCGAAGGAGGAGATAAAGGACCGATATGCGTGTCAACCAAATAGGCGATTTTAAGCTGATAAGGCTCCCTCCCAACTTCTGACAAACGAACCACAAGACCTCCATCCGCCTGTAGACAGAGGTTCCTTTAAATCAACAAATCAATTTGGGGAATGCAAACCCAGCCTGTTTCCCTCCGTATCAAGAAACAAAGCGAAGTAGCCGCTTTCATCAGCGTGGGGCGTTTTAGGAACAATAATTTGCCCACCTTTAGGCTCGACCTTATTTAGAATGACCTGAAGATCATCTCCCCCATCAAGATAGATGGTTACACCTTTTGCCGAAGGCTCATACCCTTCGCCTTGCATGATGACTCCAAAAGTCATTTGCTCTTCACTTGGGAATAATCCCATTTTCATCCCAGAGAATTCCATCTGCTCGATGCTAATATCTAAAATTGATTGATAAAAGTCGACGGCTCGTACAATTTCCGTTGCTGGAATTTCAAAAATAGAAATAAAACTTTTCATTTGATTACACCTCTTTTTAGATTGATCATACATCCCTCTTGAGGCATAAAATTGTAAAAATGCGACACCGCATCACTACTTGAAAAAAAGCGAAGAAAGAGCCATGTTTTTATTTCCCAAAAACTCTCTAGGATTAATGCCTGTAAACTCCTTAAAGTCTTTAATAAAATGAGCTTGATCATAATATTCACTTTCATAAGCGATATGAGTCAGGTTTTCAGCTTCCTCATTATTGAGCAATATTTTCAAGGCGGTTTGTAGCCGGATTACTCTTCCTAGCTGCTTTGGGCTAATGCCAATTTGCTTCGCAAATTTTCTTTCAAGTTGCCTTCTTTTGGATAAGTTACTTTTGAGGATTTCGTTGATGGGTGCGCTTCCATTTGTTGCCAAAAGCGTATCAATTGTCGTTTTCACAATATCATCAATCGTTGCTTTTTCGATTAGCTTATCAAAGAGAAATTCTTCTATAAGTTCTATTCGCCCCTGAGTGTCTGTTGCTTTCAAAATTTTTCTTTTAAGTTCTTCTGCTGATTTTTTTTCAAATAAAGCGTTTAATGGTGTTTCTTTGTTCACTAAATTTTTAATCGGTTCAGAAATGAAATTTGAAAACCCATATGGGTAAAAGCTCACTGCAAATGTGTTGACTTGGCCGACAGGTTCGATATAAAAAGGGTTCATTGTTTGACCAAGCACCATGGCTCGAGGTTGTAAAATAAATTCATCATCTGATGTATACCGCTTTATGTCGTCACCAAGAATAAAAGCCATCTCAATACAACCATCAGGTATAATCCGCTGTCTTTGCGCATTATCTTCAGCAGGAACTTCTAAAGTCCAATAACAACTAACCAAAGATTGCAAATCTGGGTGGGGTTGAAACGTTTGATAATTCATTTTTAACTCGTTTTGAGGCTTGGAAATTGCTACAGATCAACTCTTCAGAGGCAATCGTCCGCCGTCGAAAATTCCAATCGATAATTCAAAATGAAGCATGTTGAATTATCGAAATAATCTAGTAACCCAGCCAAAAGTGGCACAGTAGACACACATGCTATATGGCGGTTTTACCAAAGGCAAATCGAATTGATGGGATTACTGTCACGAGAAAAATCTATATTCTCTGAATGAGGACCATATGAGTTTAACAAGTTGGGAAAAAAACATCCCCCTAATGCAAAGCGGCTATCACGATGAACTGTTGGCCAAGGTAGAACAGCTACGCCAAGAAAATATCATCTTCCCACCTCAAGAAGAAATATTTAACGCCCTGATCCACACCCCGTTTGACCAGGTACGGGCGGTAATTTTAGGACAAGACCCATATCACAGAGCCGGGCAAGCGCACGGCCTTTCGTTTTCAGTTTTGCAAGGGGTCAAAACGCCTCCGTCATTGCGCAATATTTTTAAAGAAATAGCGGATGACATCCACGACGACCCAACGGCCGTACGCGAAAACACCAACCTGACAGATTGGGCCGATCAAGGGGTGCTTTTATTGAACACGTATCTCACGGTTTTTGAAGGAAAAGCGGGGTCCCATCGTAAATTGGGCTGGAGTAAGCTAACGAGTCAAATAATCGAAGAAGTTAGCGGGGCAAACGAACATATCGTCTTTATGCTGTGGGGAAAACCGGCACAAAAAAATAAGTCGCTCATTCGGCAGCCTGAAAAGCATTTGATTCTAGAGTCGGTCCATCCTTCACCGTTGTCAGCTTACCGTGGGTTTTTTGGCTGCAAACATTTCTCTCAGGCGAATGAATATCTGGTGTCACACGGCCGTTCTCCTATCCAGTGGGCATAGCATACCTGCGGTATTAACTCCCTGAAGGCAGACGCAAACATGAGTGATTTTTTATTTAAAACCGCAGGCCAATTGGCTACCGCTATTCGCGCAAAAGAAGTTTCGGCCGTCGAGTTGGTTGAAGCCCATTTAGATCAGATTGAGCGAGTGAACCGGTCGTTGAATGCGGTGGTGCAGCTGTGTGCAGAACGGGCGATGGCTGAGGCAAAAGCGGCCGATAACAGTCCTCCGATTGGCCCTTTGCATGGCATTCCCATTACGCTGAAAGATTCGATTGATACGGCCGACATCATTACGACTTATGGAACACTCGGCCGACGGAACTTTATACCGGCCCAAGATGCGACCGTGGCCAAACGCTTGCGCGATGCGGGTGCGATTGTGCTGGGCAAAACCAACACGCCTGAATTCACTTTTGGTGGGGAGTGCGACAATCCGGTTTATGGAAAAACGTTTAACCCGTATAAGTTGACGCATTCGCCCGGTAGTAGCAGTGGAGGGGCCGCCGCCATCGTGGCTGCAGGGGGTGCAACCTTTGACCTTGGCTCTGATACGGGTGGCAGCATTCGTGAGCCAGCCAACTATTGCGGTTTGGCCGGGATCAAACCAACGGCCGGCCGAATCCCCCGTACCGGCCATGCGGTGCCTTTTGGTGTGGGGGCAACCGATATGTTGACAACCATCGGGCCGATTGCTCGTTCTGTCGCAGACTTGGAGCTTGTTTTACGCACCATCGCTGGTCCAGATGGGGTTGATTACACTGTTGTACCGCAAGATTTACCGGATTCAGCTTCAAAGCTGCCTGCTAATTTGCGCATCGCCATGTATACAGATGGTGGCCTGGGTGAAATCGATCCGGCCGTTCGTGACACGCTTCAGGCGGTTGCGGACTCACTGGCAAACGCAGGTGCGACGATCGTGCCAACCATCCCGCCGATGTTAGATCAGGCATGGACGATTCATGGATGGCTGATTGCGATTGATGGGGCAGAATGGTTGGGACGATTGATCGATAAGGCTGGTACAGAAGTAGTTGGGGACAATCTAAGACAGGTGCTGTTTTCCTCTTATGAAAAAGATTTACCCACCACCAATACGATCCTGACAACCGCGGCCGACTTGCGGGCCAAAGCGTGGTCATGGTTGCAAGCGTATGATGCGATCTTGTGCCCGGTAAATGTGCAACCGGCTGTGCCTCACGGGCAAACACTCACGTGGGATGCGGCTAAAAGTGAAGGGTGGGGTCATCTGTCTTACTATAATTTGACAGGATATCCGGCCGGAACGGTTCGGGCAGGGACCGCGGCCGATGGGCTGCCTATCGGTGTTCAGATTGTGGCCCATCCGTGGCGAGAAGACATGGTGTTCACGATTATGCGCCATATCGAGGCTACTTTTGGCGGCTATCAGCCACCTGGCAGAATCAGGTAAACCGGCCGCTACAAAAGGGGTTATCCTGTAGTTGTCGCCGGAAGGGATCGTTTTAAAAGAATGACAACGGCCAAAATGAGTAGAACAAAAATGGCGAAAACAAAATACATCCCTTTTGCCCCCAGCGAATCAAACAACAGCCCGCCAGCAAACCCGCCAAAAGCAGCACCAATCCCCCCCAAAGCGGTGTTGAACAACCCCTGAGCCGTTGCCTGAAAACCGGCCGGGGCATGTTCATCTGCATAATTCACACCGGCTACCGCCAAAAGCGGATGAGTCAACCCATGTAGCAGCTGGATGATGAGAACAACGGTCGGAGTTACAGCCACGGCAAAAAGTAAAAACCGGAGGGCGATCATCACGACAGAAAAGATCAACACGCCGTATGCTTTGAATCGTTTAATATAGCGGCCGGCAAAGAAAAGCACCGGTATCTCGGCAACTGTGCCGATTGTTAGGGCGAACCCCATCAAAGATTCCTCGGCCCCTAACTCGTTGAGGTAGGGAAATAGATAGGTGTTATTGGATGAGAAAGAGATGCCACCGGCAAAGCCGATTAGCAATAAAATCAAATAGCGGGGGGATTTTAGAAGCTCACGAATCGGCCCTTTTTCCGCTGGTGCTGTATGGTTATCGTGACGATAGACGAGCTTTTGATTGATCAAGAACGTGACAAAATAGATGATTGCAGCAGCCCAAAACGCAAACTTAAAACCGTAGCTTTCAACAAATGTGCCAGCGACCGCGGCCGCGATGCTGAATCCCAATGTGCCACCTAAGCGCACACGGCCAAACAGCTCTTTCTTTTCCCCCAGCATGACAATGGTGGCACTATTGGCAAATGGAAAAACGGGCGAAAGAAAAATCGCGAATAAGATCGAGTAGACAAACAATAATGGGTAACTTTGCAGGAATGGAAAGAGAAAGAGCCCGATGACTAAGATCAATAGAGACAGGCTTAATATCAACCGGTGACGGTTTGTTCGATCGGCAAATTGAGCCAACAACGGCAAACTTACCATTGTGATTAATGGGGCGGCCCCGACCAATAGGCCTATTTGCGCACCAGTTAAAGAAATTGATTGATAGTAGAGGACGATGTAGGGGCGATAAACGGCCGAAGCAGCAGACGCCATGAAGAAAAATAGAAATGGCCAAATGGTTCTTTGAAGTTTCATCCTGATCGCCGATGACGTTGCTGCGTTTTTATCAACTTTAGG
>JAHDEB010000234.1:2543-9034 GCA_020629055.1 Chloroflexota bacterium | reverse complement strand
ACGCGGGTTGACGACGCTTGGTATGCAGACTTGCTGCAGTCGGCCGCAGATGCCAATATGAACATGTTGCGCGTGTGGGGGGGCGGCATTTACGAGCCCGATATTTTTTATGAATTGTGCGATCAACTGGGCATCTGTATTTGGCAAGATTTCATGTTTGCCTGCGCCGCGTATCCGGCCGATGATGATGCGTTCTTGACCAATTTTGAAGCGGAGGCTGAGCAGCAGATCGCTCGGTTGCGTCACCATGCATCGATGGCTTTGTGGTGTGGTAACAACGAAATGGAACAAGGCTTGGTGGCTGATCAATGGAGCGACAGCGCGATGAGCTGGCAAGATTACAGCCGACTGTTTGATGTGCGCTTGCGGGCCATTGTCGAGCGGCTAGACCCACAAACCGACTATTGGCCCGGCAGTCCGCACAGCCCGCACGGCAACCGGCTGAACTTTAATCATCCCGATTGGGGGGACGCCCATATTTGGGACGTGTGGCACGGGATGGAGCCGTTTGAGTTTTATCGCACCTGTATGCACCGGTTTAACAGCGAGTTTGGCTTTCAGTCGTTCCCCGAACCGGCCACGCTGGATACGGTTCTACTGCCAGAAGATAAAAACGTGACCAGTTTTGTGATGGAGCAACATCAGAAAAACGGAGCGGGTAACAGCAAAATTATGACCTACATGCTCGACTGGTTTCGCTTGCCCAGCTCGTTTGAAAATACGATTTGGCTAAGCCAGATTCAGCAGGGGATGGCGATTAAATATGCGGTCGAACATTGGCGGCGCACAATGCCGCGCGGTATGGGGACGCTGTATTGGCAGTTGAACGACTGTTGGCCGGTCGCCAGTTGGTCGTCTTTAGATAGTTTGGGAAAATGGAAAGCGCTGCATTACATGGCGAAACAGTTCTTCGCCCCCACCCTCGTTTCGGCCGTTGAAGATGTAGAGGCTGGTAAGCTCGAGGTTCATGTGACCCACGATAAGCCTGTGCCGTTTGAAGGCAACATGATCTGGCAAATTTTTACGGCCGCAGATGGAAACGTGGTGGACGAGGGTGAAAGTGTCTGCCGAGTTTCGGCCGTTGAAAGCCGTTTGGTGACGACGTTAGATCTCCAGAATACGATCTTGAAGCATGGGAACCGAAACCTGTTTGTGCGGCTGATGCTTTTATCCGCTGATGGAGGTGTGGTGTCGCAAAATGTGACTTATCTCAGCCGGCCAAAACATATTTCGCTCGCAGCGCCGACTATCACAACACACATCACGAAAAACGGTGATACGGCTACCATCCAGTTACAGACTGACCTGCTTGCGATGTGGGTTTGGTTACAGTTGGATGGGAGTGCACACGGCTTTAGCGATAATTTTTTCCATTTGTTTCCAGGGGATGAAGCCGTGGTGACGCTTCAAACAGAATTGTCGGCCGAAGAGCTTGAGGAATCACTGGTCGTGTCATCTCTGTGGGACACGTTTGAATAAAAAAAGACCGGCCGGGTCGTAGCTACAACCCGGCCGCTCTTTTCATTGGCTTAGCCAGAGTTCTACCAAGCACCTACTTTCCGGCCGCGTTGGGCAGCGGGTCGGGCGGTGCAGCGTTCGTACCACGCCATCACATTTTTGAACGTGTCGAGTTCAAACGCTTCACGCGCATCATACAGCTCAATGGCGGCCGTAATCCACGGAAACGTCGTGATGTCTGCAATCGAATAGCCTGAATCGACGATGTAGTCACGCCCTTCAAGGCGGCCGTCCAAAACACCCAACAGCCGCTTCGATTCGTTTCTGTACCGATCAACTGAATAGGGATCTTCAAGTTTTGATCCACCATATTTATGGAAGTGGCCGAACTGCCCAAACATCGGGCCAAGCCCACCCATCTGGAACATTAACCATTGGATCGTTTCGGTGCGATAGCGAGGATTGTCTGACAGGAGCTTGCCTGACTTTTCAGCCAAGTAGATCAAGATGGCCCCGGATTCAAACACCGTGATCGGCTCTCCGTCTGGCCCTTCAGGGTCAATGATGGCCGGTATTTTACTGTTGGGGTTGATCGCTTTGTATTCGTCGCTGAACTGATCCCCTGCTCTGATGTTGATCAGATTAAACTCATAAGGGAGTTCCATTTCTTCAAGTGCGATTGATACTTTTTGTCCGTTTGGGGTGGCTAGGCCGTAATATTGAATCGGTTTTGTCATGTTATTTAGAAATTGAATTATTGTTCAGCAGTTTGGTCCAGTTTGACAAAAGGATCTATGTTCTGCGGAAAAACAAGCTAAAAACTGGGCCAATCTGGCGAAAATAGTTGGGGTGCTGAATAACTAAGAAAAAGTGGAACATTATTCATTGGGGCGTGCTGCGCGGTACGTGAACTTTTACATACCACGCGACACGCCCAAATAATGCAATATATTTGTGGAGCAAATCTGTCAATTTAGCCAAACATACGTTGGCGCATTCCTGCGATAAATTGATCGTCTCCAGCCTGTTGGCGCATGGCCCAAGTTTGTTCTGCATCTGGTCCGATGATGTAACGCATTTGTTTCTTACCATCGGTGGTCGCCGCAAAGATGCCTTCGGCTAAGAATTCGGCCGTGCTGCTGCCCAAGCCTGAGTTCCCCATAGCCTGCTGGAACTTGCCTACCATCTCATTGTACTCTGGTAGATTTTCATCCATGGCTAAGACCATTGAACGGCCGCCGAAGTCGGTTGCGACCCCACCTGGTTCAATCAATTTCACGGATATCCCAAGTTCTGCTAGTTCATACGCCAACGATTCAGAATACCCTTCGACGGCCCATTTGGTGCTGTGATACAGACTGATCAATGGGAAGGTAATTAAACCGCCGATCGATGAAACATTGAGATACATTCCGGCTTTATTGGCTCGGAAGTGGGGCAAGAATGCACGGGTAACCCCCATCAGACCAAATACGTTGACATCAAACTGATACCGAATTTGCTCGTCAGTTGCTGCTTCAAATGGGCCGATCAGGCCGTACCCAGCATTGTTGAGTACCACATCGACGGTGCCAAAGTCACTGATGATTTGATCCCGTGCCGCATCGATAGAAGCCTGATCAGTGACATCGAGCTGATAGAGGGAAACATTGTCGAGACCGCCTAATTCTGTCTCTTTTTCCGGCGTGCGCATGGTGGCGGCAACCTTCCACCCTTTTTCTGCAAAATATTTCGCTGTTGCTTTACCAATACCTGAACTTGATCCTGTAATTACGATTGATTTCATGATTTTATTTCCTTAAAAAGAAGAGAGATTAGAGACTAGAGGAAAGAGGAAACAATAGTCACTCTCTTCTCTTTTCTCTCATCTCTCTTCTACTATTTATAAATAAGAAACGCCGGTCAGTTCTTGTGAAACTTCCCAGAAACGTTTGAGTGCGGCCGCGTCATTGACCGCACTATTTGATTTTTGTTCGGCCGGATAGCCGCGCATACGCATCGTTTTCGGGCCGTAAAAGACCCCACCTTTTGCAGTTGGGGCGGTTGCTCCGTGCAGTTGCGGCAGCACACCCATGCTTGCCTCTTGCCCCATAATGGCAAATGCAACTTTCATACCAACACGCTCTAGCAATGGTTCTCCAGACTGTTGCATGCTATTTGCCTGCAAGTTAGTCATCACAAAGCCAGGATGGGATGAGTTTGAGATTGTGTCATGTCCGGCTTCGTTCAAGCGCCTGTTTAACTCATTTGAGAAGAAGATGTTCGCCAGCTTGCTTTGCCCATAAGCTCCCCACCGGCCGTAATTGTCCTTGCTCATCAAATCATCAAAGTTGATTTTGCCATTAAAGGCAGCACTACTCGAGGTGTTATGTACGCGAGCGCCTGGAGTCTTAGTGATCACCTCGATTAGATGGCCCGTTAATGCAAAATGGCCCAAGTGATTAACACCCAGCTGCATTTCAAACCCGTCGGCCGTTTCTGTGCGGGGGATCGCCATAACACCGGCATTGTTGAACAAAACATCGAGCCGGTCATATTTCGCTTTGAATGCATCCGCAAACGCTTTGACCGACTCAAGACTTGAATTGTCTAACTTCATCAGATCAAGTTTCGCATCGGGAACCTGTCCTAAAACATCCGCTTTCGCTTTTTCAGCTTTGGTCATGTTCCGGCAAGCCATTACAACCGTTGCCCCTTTTGCGGCAATCGCTTTGGTCGATTCAAGGCCTAACCCACTGTTGGCCCCAGTTATCACAATAACTTTTCCTGTTAAGTCAGGAATATCGTTTTGTGTCCATTTGTTACTCATCGTTTTTACTCCTAAGTTCAGAGCCAGTGGGCCAAAAACTGTTTCGGCTTGGTCCGAACAAACTTCATGCTGGTATTCTATGCCGATCTAAAAACAAATTTAATACATAAATCGATCTAATCCTTGCACAATCTGATACGGCTTGGTCATTTTGTGTTGAAATTGCCGCTGTAACCAGATATGATGCTTGAACGATTTGAAAGAATAGTAGTTCTTCAGTAGGTGTCAAAAGTTTCATTAAAAAGCGTGTTACGTGCTACGTAAATGCCTTCACTGGATAGATTCAACGTCCCACGCAACACGTTTTAAACAGATCAAGCGGATACTGAATCGTTATAGGCCTAGATCGTCTTGTATATTCGGAGAAAGTACGATGAGTTATTCAGAAGACAACTTGAATGAGTTTACCGACCGTGTTAAACGGCTGGTGGCAGATTTACCCAACAACCAATTTCGGCAAACGCCTATTAAGGACATCCTTGTCTATAAAGGGACCGATTGCACTCACAAACGGCCGGCGGTGTACGAACCGGCGATTATCATCATGGCCCAGGGAAAAAAGCGGGGCACCATCGGGGAGCAATCTTTTGATATTAGTGTCGGCCGGTATGTGTCTGTCTTTTTGCCGATCGCTTGGGAAGTTGAAGTTCTGGAAGCAAGTGAGGAAAAACCGTTGATCATGAGCGGCTTCAAGATCGACTTAGAACGCATCGCCAACATTTTAATGCGGATGGATCGGGTCTCTTCAAGCAAACCTGACAGTGAAACGCCACCGCCCTCAGGCGTTTATTCAGAGCCACTGACCGACCCGATTCTCGACACGTTGAACCGTCTGCTGAGAACGGCCGATAATCCGCTTGAACGAGAAGTCTTAGGCGAATCGCTTTTAGACGAGCTTTATTTTCGGTTGATCTGCAACGATCATTCCGGCTCGCTTCAGCAACTATTGCACCATCGGGGGCAGATTCCTCAAATATCTAAAGCGATCGGTCACATCCACAACAATCTAGACGAGGTCGTTTCGGTTAACAATTTGGCCGGCATGGTGAATATGAGCCCTTCGGGGTTTCGTAAAGCGTTTCGAGACGTGATGCACATGCCTCCATTGCAATATGCCAAATCGATCAAGCTCGATCGGGCTCAAATTTTTATCCGCCAAGGGCTAAATGCGAGCGAGGCGGGTTTTAAAGTTGGGTATAACAGTCCGGCCCAATTCAGCCGTGAGTACAAGCGTCATTTTGGCTTTTCTCCGTCAGAAACAAACCTACAGCATGCGTTTTAATTAGGGCGGGGCGCTGGCTAAAAAATTGAACTGAGTTACCCTATGCGCTATGACAAACTCAGCTTCATTTCCACCCCCTTCAGCCTTAGCCCGTGACCTTGTGAAAGGGGCTTATGACCTACACGTGCACAGCGGCCCAGATGTGATCAAACGGATCGGCCATGACATTGAAATAGCCCAGAAATTTCGTGATGCGGGGCTGAGCGGTTATGTGGCGAAGTCCCATTATGCGCCCACGGCCGGGCGGGCGGCCCTCGCCCGTGAGATGGTGCCGGAAGTAAATGTGATCGGGGCGATCTGCCTAAACCAAGCGGTGGGTGGCATGAACCCGATTGCGGTTGAAATGGCGGCCCGTGAAGGGGGGAAAGTGGTTTGGTTCCCGACAGTGGATGCTGAAAATGAGCCGGTCGGCCGGATGCCCCCTGTACCTGGGGCCAATATCCCATTTTGGGCCCACATGCAGCACCAACTACGGGATGAGGGGGTGTTTAGCCAAGCGGTGCCGGTTGTGGATGCAGGCATGAATCTGCTGCCAGAAACAGAGCTGGTTTTAAAATCAATCGCCAAGCACGACATGATTTTGGCGACTGCCCATTTAAATCGGGATGAAATTTTTGCAGTAGTGGATGGGGCGTTGGCGGCCGGGGTAAAGCGGATTGTGATAACCCATCCTGAATTCCCAACACAAAATTTGTCGAAAGAAGATCAGGCGCTTTTGGCAGAGAAAGGGGCGTTTTTAGAGCACTGTATCGCCTCGATATTTTTCAAAAAATACAGCTGGGAACTGGTTTTTGAAAATATCCGCCATACCGGTATCGATCAATGTTATTTTGCGAGTGATTTGGGGCAACCAACCAAGCCCCCGATTGAAGATGGACTGGCGATTGCGGCCGACATGGCGCTAGCGGCCGGTTTCTCAAAAGACGAAGTCCATCGGATGAT
>JAHDEB010000234.1:0-2443 GCA_020629055.1 Chloroflexota bacterium | reverse complement strand
GGAATTTAACCGGCCGAAAATACCGGTGATCCCCATTGCGTTTGATCAGGCGTAATCCCCAACCCCAAGCCGGTGGGCAACTCGATCCAGCCATCTTTTAACCGAATCCCATTTTCAGGGTCATAATGTTGTTCGATATAGGGGGCCGCAATCCAAACCCCTTCTAACAAATGAGGCGCCACGGTTGCGCCGATGTGCAAGCAGGCGGCCGCGATAATATCCCCGCCCCAAGCATCATCGCAGGTGTGTGGCAAGCCGTGGGCGTGGCAAATGTCTCGGATCGAACGCATGGCGCTTAGCCCACCCACGCGGGTGGTTTTAAAGCCAAACCCATCGGCCGTTTGATCCCCGATCGCCTGTACCACAGCGCTTAAGCTGTCAGCCACCTCGTCCAAATAAATAGGATGGCACACACGGCCGCGCAAGGATGCTGTTTCAGCGTAGGTCGCACAGGGCTGTTCGATCACTAGCGAAACATCTCGGCAGGCTTGCGACACCAGCATCGCATCTCGCATCGTCCAACCGCGATTGGCGTCGGCCGCCAGCCGAATGCCCGGCCGCATCACCTCACCCACTTTGCGGATCGTTTCGATATCACCTTCAACCGTCCGGCCGCCCACCTTGATCTGCAGCCGAAAGAAGCCTTCTTTTTGCTTTTCTTTGGCGATACGGGCAACCTCATCAGGGGTGTCGATACCGATCGCATAATAAGAGGGGATCCGTTCACGCAGCGCACCGCCCAGCAGGTCACACGTTCGCACCCCGTGAGCTTTGCCTGCTAAATCCCACAGGGCGATGTCGATGGCCGCTTTGGCGTAGCTGTGCCCGGCCAACAGCTCGTCCATGAGCAAATTCATCTTGTTGATTTGTAGCGGGTTTTCGCCGATTAAATGGGGGGCGATTTCTGTCAGCGCGGCACGGGCCCCGGCCGCATGGTGGGGCTGATAGGTGGGGCCGAGCGGGCAGGTTTCGCCAAAGCCGGTCAATCCGCTGTCGGTCACAATTTCGACAATGGTGGTGTCCATTGCGGTTAGGACGGTGCGCGCAAATTTGTACGGCTTGCCTTTGACCGGTAGGTCGTGTTGATAGATGTGGATCGCTTTGATTTTCATGGGGCCTCGGGTAGTTGTCGATTTGAGGCTAAATTGTAGGCGGCTTTTGCAGATAAAAAAAGCCGATGAACCCTAGACTTTTTTATCCAGTAGAGTTTTCAGAATGAGATTTGCCGAAGATTGTTTCCCACGTCGATTGCGGGCCAAAACGAACTCAACAACGGCCAAGTTAATCAAAAATCCCATCCAAATCACCAAGCCGATCATCCAATCATCGGGAATTCCGAAAATCAAGAAATAGGGGATGATGACCACCCGTTGGGTGGCTGGCCCCAATCCAAAGGCCACAGCCCGCATCATCCATTTTCTGTGTTTCGCAATGTCTCTGTCGCTGGATCGGACCGCTTGTAACGCAATGCCAAGCGCGATGGCCAGCCCTAGACTATTGACCACGATCCCGGGATATTTAAACAGGCCTCCATATTGCGGGTAAACGTGATTCATCCACAGGCCGGTACCTGCGATCAAGAATCCAGATAGAACCAACAAGCGGCCGGACCAGCGATGCCAGCCTGCCCATCTGCCCCAAGTGATCGGTGCGAATTGCAAAGGACCCATCAGATTAAAAATGACCCCTGCAAGAATGTGCAGAACGATGGGGACCGGCATCGAGAAGTATTCCATCGTCATCATTTCATCGGGGACGGCCGGTGGCCCCTGCATAATTGTATCTAGCTGAAATGCGCCCGAGATAACGTTGATCGAGCCAAGCAGCAATAGCAACCCTGGCACAAGCCAGTTTTTATAGCGTTTATTTGTCATGTCATTTTCCTTCTTTTGGTTTGGAATTAGGGCTAACCTTGAAGTAGGTTTGCTTTTACAGATTCAGGTTGGCTGGCGAGCGATTGAAGGGGGTGCAGATTTTTGATTGGGATAGAAATCGCTTCACCTAAGATGATATGAGTGTAGGGTTTTGCTTTTTAGAAGTAATCCATCGGCCGTTGATCGTTTGCCCTCTATAGATTGACTTATTTTTAAGCTGATCGGTTGATTTAAACTTTCTGGGTTGATGGTATGCAAAGGCGATGCATGACTCGGCCGTGACTTGTTTATGACTTCTGGCACATCTAAATATGACCACGCAGCCGGTATGATTTACTTACTAAAACAAAACACAGGAGAAAAACAATGTCTGAAACAATTAAAATCAACCGGTCGATGTCGGCCAACCCTCAACAACAACGTGCGCTTAAAGGAATGATCATCGTTCCTGCCCTCATCATCGTCTTCCATCTGCTTATTGTGACCGGTGTGATCCCGTACAGCATCGTATGGGGCGGGCGGCTAACCAGCACGGCCGAAATGCTGCAGTTCGAAGCGGTATCAATCGG
>JAHDEB010000233.1 GCA_020629055.1 Chloroflexota bacterium | reverse complement strand
CCACTGCACCGAAGGTGACCGCTCACCGACCTACCCATAATGGCCCAATCGGCGGGAAATCTGCCCGGCCGCTTCAACGGTTGCGCGACGAAGTTCGTTGCGTGACCGTTGAAATCGGTAGGCAGGCACTGACTGACTGATCGCGGCCACAACCCGGCCGGTATAATCCCGGATCGGGGCAGCCACACAACATAGATCCCCCATCATTTCCTCTTGATCAAAAGCAAACCCCTCTTGCCGAACCCGCGCCACTTCAATTTTTAGCTGCTCTAAATCGGTTATGCTATTTTCAGTCAGCCGCAACAGCTCGTTCCGGGTCACAATCTCCTCGATTTGTGACCAAGGTTGTCCAGCCAGCAAAATCTTACCCAACGCGGTGCAATGTGGATGAACCCGAGGTCCGATATCATTCATGACCACGCGAATCGGCCGGGTGCCACTAATCTGATCTAGATACAGCACCATACCAGCGTCCATCAATGCCAGCTGGGTAGATTCACGATATTCGGCCGCCAACTCCTCTAAAACCGGCCGAGCCACGGCTCGCAATTCTGTCGTTGCGACCAATGCCTGCCCTAAATCAACCAACATCCAACCCAACCGATAACGCCCTTTGTCCGTTTGTTGCAATAGACCGATCTCGGCTAAACTCGACATCAAATCATGCGTGCTTGATTTTGCATAGCCCAGCAACTCAGACACTTCGCTTACCCCCCATTCAGGCGCATCCCGATCAAAAAGGGTCAAAATCTCACCGGTTTTTTTTATCGTACCTAACATAATTTACGAAACACTCCATTCCAACAATCGTCTATTCAGACCAAAGTATTGTTGCGCTGTTGCAACAATACAACAATATTGAACAATTAGCCTATATTTCGACCAATTCCATTTTTCATCCGGCATATCCGACCGTATATTGACATAATTCATTATCAACTTGACGTAATTGTTGTAGTATCGCAACACATCGCCTGTGCCGTTCGGTATTATCGAACAAAGCAAGCAGATTGTCCAGCAAACACCTCATTCTGATTGTTGTTAGAATTCGCATGTAAAACCCCACATCGGGACATGTTCTGCTCGGCCGGCAAAACTCGAAAATGCTTCTGTGCATGCAAAATATGACAAAGCGATCCCACCCCCCATTCACAAGCAAAAGGTCAAAATCCATACCAATGTCGTATGGCATTGGCTGATAACTTGTCGATAATTCATAATATCGCTAAATTTATAGTCATGCTTGATGGAAATCAACGCCTTCCAGTTTATCGTTCTAATCGCTCATCAAATGATGCGTGGAAAGAAAGATTGTTTCCAGCAACACCAACCCGCACCCTTCACTCCAAATCATTCTTCATTACTTGATACCAAGATCAATATTTTCCGTATTGGTCTCTGTTTGATTAGAGTAGAAATTTTAAATTCAGCATTCAACAGACAATTCAATGAATGGGTTATCCCTCACCCCCGCCCATACAATGAGCGATTAGAGGCCGTCCTTGGCCTTTAATTTAATAGAAAGGATCACAACAATCATGCTAAAAAGCTATATCAATCCAGAAGAACAAAAAGAAGCAAAACGACTTTTACCCAAATTAATGGTGGAAGGCTTGCTCTTGGGTGGCTCCGGTTTGGGTGTCTTGGCACTCATTTTCGAAATTGCGGCCGACGCGTTTAGTGTCGCCGCCTACCAGACGCTGCTGGCCATTCACGGGGCGGAGGGGCATCATGAAGTTGCAATCGTAGCATTCATCATTTTGTCTGTTTTGCTTTTCTTTGGCATTGTCCCCGCCTACAAAGCCGGTGCGTATTTGCGCCCTAACGCAGGTGGTAGTGGACCACTGGTGGAGGCGATTGGGCCTCCTAAAATGCGCTGGCTCTCTTGGGTTGGTACCAGCCTATTCTTTGTCGATGCGGTCCTAACGATCATCATCAGCTCAATTTCTGCGGCCGATGTAATCATGCTTATCTTTCCAGAGTTTGTCGCCTATCGGATTGTATTTGCAGAGATTTTTGCATTCTTCATCATGGCCGTTCTGGTCGCCATCGGCCCAAAACGGGCCGTTCCCCTCTTCTTATTAGGTGGTGGTGCATTTACGCTGTTTACCATTGTCGCACTGACCATCGTCGGCATTGCGGCGACCAGCAATCCCGGTTGGGCCTTTATGACAGACGGAATCGTCAACCGGCTTGAAGCCAACGGCATCGCTGAACACGTTGTACGCGCCCAAGATGATCTTCGCTTATTAGGTGGGATGACCGTACTCAAATTGCTCATGGGGTCGATGTCCTCCGCCATGCTGGGCTTCTCCGGGTATGAAGTCATACCGGCCAGTGGTAAGCATGCCGCCCGACCGAAGTGGAAAGTCATCAACTCCGCACTAACTCTAGCAGCGATCTTCTTGATTTCTACCGGTGTATTTCAGCTTTACGGTGCAGCCCGATGGGACATTCCGGCAACTGAAGGGTATTCAACACTTCTAATCGAATACGAAATTATTGCAGCTCAAACATTTGGGCGAGGCATGACCGAAGATGACATCGTCGTAACAGACGATCACATTCGGGCGGCCGAGGCTGAATACGAAACCTATGAACTGGCCATCGCGACCGAATCAGGCACAGATCACGGCCACAACGCAGAAGAGATACCAAAAGACGAATTTATACAAAAGGCGGCCGAACGGAACGCCTTTAACAACGCGCTTACCAATGCGACGCAAGGGACCAATGGAGAAAGCTTCTTGCTCATTGCAGGTGCCCTCCTCGCCATCATTCTATTACTAGCCCAAGGTGGGGGCTACATCGGTGGCGCGGCAGTTGCTGCGAACGCGGCCAGACTCGGCCGGCTACCCAAATCTTTTGAAGATGACCGAGTCGGTATCGCTGTAATCTGGGGTATTTCCGCCATTTTGATCCCAATGATTCGCGAAGTTGTGGTTGTGGAGGCCTATTACGCATTCGGTTTTGTCAGTGCGTTTATTATTACCAGTACAACCGTTTATTTCGCACGTGAAGATGTTTTAGTCAGCCGTGATATCGAGCCCGGTTCCAGCGAAGCACGTTCACTTCGCTTTGCAGGTTTACGAGGCATGATCGCCAGCTATATCATGGGTATCATCTTGATCACACAGAAGTCAGACGCGCTACTGGTTATCGTCATAAGCGGTATTCTAATTACACTGTTCCAAGTTTATATTTCCAACGGGGGCATTAAACGCCTAACCGAAATTCCAAAACCGGTTAAGAAAGACCCTGGAACCAAGGTCGATGAGTTTGAAAATGGTGTATCACGTGCGCATGATGAAGCCCGTCAGCGCGGTTTGGTCGATGGATTAAATGATCTAATCACCCCATCAATGCTCGGCCGCTACAACGTGGAACCAAGCCGTATCGTCCGCATGGTTAGCTTCTTGTACAACATTGATGAATCTCACTTTGAGCACAAACACGATGACCATGACGACCACATCGAAGAACCCAGCCAAGAGCTGCAAGAAACGTATGAAAATGCGCTAAAACTGGAAAGCGAAATGGCTGAACAAATCGAGTGGTATTCACGGGTTGGTATTTTCACCTTTATCAACAACTATCACTTAAACTGGATCACTCAAGACAACACCAACCGCAAAGCTGAAGACGTTCAGCGTGCCATGGTCAACATCTTGTTCCCAGCCGTTGAACATGATGAGATCTGGGAGGCGTTCAACAACTACAAACCAGATCGTATTCCAGAACCGGTTTGGCAATTCTGTCGTGAACGTTACCATTGGGCGAAAGACCAATGGCCGAATCTGAGTGACCGTATCACAACGATTTGGACTTTGCAGGACTTCGGATTAATCGACAAAAACATCGACATCAACACCGTTGTTTCAGTTGCAGACAATCGTGCACAGCACTTTGTTAAAGTCACCACCAAGTCGGGTGATAATGCCACTGACGACGAAAAAATCAGCAAAGAAGATCTGTAACAAAGTGGAACCGACCTTAACCGGCCGGGGTACATTTTGACAATTTAGCCATGGTACGAAAGGTGGTCGATTTTTAATCGGCCGCCTTTTTTATTTGTCACAAGTAACGGCATCCTTTCCTTTTATCATAGGACGTTCGCCCAACTCCCTCCCAGCCTCCCCGACGGGGAGGAGCAAAATTCCCCTCCCGTTGGGAGGGGTTAGGGGAGGGTTTAAAGTGCAACCAGGCGAAAGTCCTGTTTTAAATCAAACCGAAAACTCATAGCCAAAGTTACGCACAGGTGTGCGCAATCAAATTGGGCACAGGTTGTGAACTAAAGGATTATCATTTTATATTTGACTACCCCATTGACCTGCCGTACTTAATGCAGTATGCTTCTTGAGTAAATGGGTAACACCTCCGTTAGAAGATGAGAAAGGCAGTCGTGTCTAGACATTCTTTTTTTTGGATTAGAACTGATTATCCTCAAGATAACTATTAACTAAACACTGCTTTCTCAACATAAGTCTGGCTCCTCTCAAGAGCACTGCATTAATCACCCCTCCACAAGACAATAGATCATGTAAGGATGGATACCGGTTATTGAAACCAGACTTGTTCACGTATATGGATTCTGATCAAACGATTTCTCAAGATAAGGTTGTGAGCCTAAACTACATTCTCTCACTCGATAACGGCGAAGAAATTGATCGTACAACCACAGATGAACCACTGGTTTATTTGCATGGCCATGAAAATATCCTTCCCGCATTGGAAGCAAAGCTGGATGGTTTAAAGGTGGGAGAGAAAGTGACTGCGACTATTGAGGCCGCAGAAGCGTATGGAGACTATGATGAAGAAGGGCTGCATGTGATCGAGCGTAGCCTATTTCCCGAAGATTTGGAACTTGAAATTGGCATGCTCCTCCACCTCAAAGATGATAATTCTGAAGAGTTGGAAGCATTTGTGCATGCTATTGACCAAGAAGAGATCACATTAGATACAAATCACCCTTTAGCGGGTGAGACCCTTACTTTTAAGGTTGAAATAGTAGATATCCGGCCGGCAACGGCTGTTGAAATCGAACATGGTCACGCCCACTTATTAGAGGACGCTGACCACGATTAATGTTAGAAGGTGCACTTAGCACCAGTTAGTAGGTACGCACAGTCGTACCCGTTAGGAGATATTCGAAATGAAAAAATTGTTTGTTGGCGGTCTGCCATACGCATGGGACGAAGATCAACTTGTTGACCTTTTTGCTGAACACGGCGCAGTTGATTCTGCTGTTATTATCATGGATCGCGAAACCAACCGTTCACGCGGATTCGGTTTTGTTGAAATGTCTGATGACGCAGAAGCAACCAAAGCTATCGAAGCTTTAAATGATTCAGAAGTTGACGGCCGGACCTTGACCGTAAACGAAGCTCGCCCACGTGAAAACCGTGGTGGCGGCGGCGGCGGTGGCCGTGGTGGCTACGGCGGCGGTCGTGGTGGCGGCGGCGGCGGCGGTGGCCGCGGTGGCTACGGTGGCGGCGGTGGCGGCGGTGGTCGTCGTTACTAGTTAAACCTAGTATCAAAAGATCACCCTATGTTTTAGAGTCATATCTAAACTAAGATGATTTTCAAAAAGCGTGATTTGGATTTATCCAGATCACGCTTTTTTTATCTCAAACCTGCCCTACTCAAAGCCTAAGCCTATCGATCAGACCGAGAAACTGGATGAGTATAAAAATCATATTATTTTCAGACCCTCTCCACAGTTTCTCCATAGTTAAGGGATATCCTAAACCCCATCACATAAACAAACTGGACCAAATCGGTCTTTTATAAATTTTTAAGGATCCTTAGTTCCAAATAAGCGAACGATTTACTTTGGTAGAACGAAGGGTTGAGAGGTTTTTCATGCCTAAACGAATGCATTGGGGAAAAATAGTTCCTCTGTTTCTATTGCTCACTGTTTTGGTGCTGACCGCGTGTGGCGGTCAACCAGAAGGAGCAGGAGAACAAGAAACTGTTACCGCCGCCATCGGCGATGTATCTTCCGCCGCCACGGCGAGTGGGCAAATCGATTCACTCGCTCGTGCAGAGCTAGCTGTCACGCTCCAAGGATTGGTGACCAACATTAACGTACGTGTTGGTGACGAAGTTGAGACCGGGGATGTGTTAATTGAATTTGACACCCGGGAACTAGATTTTGCTGTCCGTAGTGCTCAGCAGAACTTAATCAATCAGCAAGCCGCCTTAGCCGACTTACAAGAACCGGCATCTGCGGCAGATATAGCTTCGGCCGAAGCCGCCCTTGCAAGTGCTCAAGCGCGTCTTGAAAAGCTAGAAACCGGCGCAGACGAGTTTGATATCGCCGTAGCAGAAGCCAACTTAAGGTCTGCCCAAGCATCGATCTCTTCAGCACAAGCCAATCTAAATGCGACTTTTGATACCGTGTCTGAAGCCAGCATCGAAGCGGCAAAAGCGGAACTTGTTATCGCCCAAAATCAGTTTGAACAGCTAGAACGCACATTAGAAGATGTAGGTGATTTTGCGAACAAAAGGCTGGCAGATGCGTATGAAAGCGCCAAAGTTAACTTTTTAGCAGCCCAAGCAAAATACGATCGTATTTTAGCCGGTGCAGATCCGAATGCGGTTGGTGCTCAGCAACAGGCTGTTTCAGCCGCAAGTGCCCGGGCTTCTGCAAGTGAAGCGGATCTAATCGCATTACAAACCGCAGCCTCTACAGCAGATATGGCCGCAGCCCAAGCCAACGTGGCCTCGGCCGAAGCGCGCTTAGCCGCCCTAATGGAAAATGCAAAAAGCGAAGATATCGCCATTGCTGAAGCCAATGTAAAGTCTGCAGAAATCTCTCTAGAAGATGCCCAATACAATTTAGACAATGCGATCGTCTCAGCCCCATTTGACGGAGTCATTACCGCCATCCATGTGGCCCCAGGTGAGGTCGCAAATGGGATTGTGCTCGAAATGGCAGACCATAAAAATCTAGAGATTGTTTTGCAGGTAGATGAAATTGATATCGCCTCGATTACCTTAGGGCAAGAAGCGGTCGTCACATTAGAAACTTGGCCAGACGAAGAAATCTCTAGTCAAGTCAAATCGATCGCCCCATCGGCCGGGTCCAGCAACAGTGGCATCACAAGCTATGACGTTCATCTGGAACTAGCCGAAGCGGACATACCGATTTTGATCGGCATGACGGCCAATGCAAATTTACTGACCGCAAAGCGGGATGGGGTTTTGCTGGTGCCCAATCGTGCCATCACCTCTGATCGATCTTCCGGCCGCTATTTTGTAGATGTGCAAACAACCGATGCAGATGGGGTTGTTTCAGCCGAACGGGTTGAAATTAAAATCGGTCTGCGAGATTCTCAAAACACTCAGATTCTAGACGGAATCAACGAGGGAGATATCTTGGCGGTTAACTACAGCGCACCGGTCATTGTCCCAGGTCAAGGTGGCGGTCCACCAGATCCAGGTCGCTAATTAGGGAGAGCAAATATCATGAAAAAATGGATACGAAATTCAATTATCGTTTTGGTCGTGGGAGCAATCGCCTTTTTAGGATTCCGCTTCTTTAGTCAAGATGGTGGTGCTCAAGCCGAAGGTCGGCCGGGGCAAGCATCTGATACAGAAATCGAAAGCCTAACCAATGTGTTCCGTGGCGATTTATCGGCCGGGGCAACCGCAGCTGGGCAACTCATCGCGCAGCGTGAAGCGGACCTGGCCTTGCAAACCAGTGGCACTGTGGCCGCGGTCAATGCCCAAGCGGGTGATAGCGTTAGCGCAGGTGATATCTTGGTTTTATTGGATACCACATCGCTACAACGGGCTATTTTAGAAGCGGAGCAGGCGGTTGCGATTCAAGAGCAAAATCTTGCCAAGCTAAACTTACCGGCCGCAAGCTACGATATCGCATCGGCCGAAGCTGCCTTAACCAGTGCCCAAGCCGCTCTCGACGACTTACTCGCCGGGCCGTCTGAGTCTGATATTGCAGCATCAGAAGCCAACCTCAATGCGGCCAGAGCAGACTTAGGCTCAGCCTCATCCCGCTATAGCGAAGTTGCGGCCGGTGGATCGGCCGACGAGGTTCTATTGGCGGAGAAGCAGGTTGCAGATGCAGAAGCTGCCTATAAACTGGCAGAAGAGGCTCATCGGGCGACTTTCCAATGTTCTTGGAACAGCAGCACCAATCAGTTTGACTGTGACCCCTTCTCAGATGACCCTGGGGCACGCGCAAATGCACAACAAGCACTTGCCAATCTAAAATTAGCAGAAGAGCGTCTCAGCAATCTACAACCGGGTGCAAGCAACAGCAGTGTGGCAGCTCAAGGCTCAAATGTTCAGGCACGCAGGGCTTCCTTGGATGCGGCCGAAGCGCGTCATCAAAAGCTGCTTGCAGGAGCCACAACCGATCAGATTGCAGCGGCCGAGGCCAGTGTGGCCCAAGCGCAAGCAGCGCTTAGCAATTTGCAAGATGGACCTTCTGAGGTCACCATTACTCGGCAAGAAGTTGCACTTGAAACTGCGAAAATCAACCTAGAGCGTGCCCAATACAACCTGTCAAAAGCGGCCCTTGTGGCACCATTCGATGGCATTGTGACCCAAGTCAACGTCACCCCAGGTGAAATCGGGACCGGCGTGGTGATGTCCCTAATCGACATGAACAGTTTAGAAGTTGAATTGAATGTCGATGAAATTGATATCGGCCTTGTCTCTGTGGGGCAAGAGGCTACGATTACATTTGATGCCTATCGAGGCAGTGAGCTTCTCGGCAGCATCGTATCGATTGCTCCGGTCAATACAGCAAATGCAAGTGGCACCGTTAACTATCAAGTTAATATCGCCCTAGAAGATAGTGATATTGAGCTGCTCAATGGGTTGACGGCCGAAGCGCGTCTGCTCACCTCTCAAGTTGAGGATGCGCTCCTCGTCTCGAATCGGGCGATCCGAGCTGATCGTGATGCCGGTCTATTTTACGTCGATCGGGTAACCGGAACCGATGAAGCTGGTGAGCCGATTTTGGAAGAAATTGAAGTGACGATCGGATTACGTGACGGGACAAACACTCAAATTTTAAGTGGTTTAAACGATGGGGATGAAGTGGCGATCGGTTATATTCCACCGCCAACGATCAACATCGGTGGACCGGGGGATGATTAAG
>JAHDEB010000026.1:5760-46343 GCA_020629055.1 Chloroflexota bacterium | reverse complement strand
AGGTTGCCCATGGGGGTCAATCTGCTAAACTCGAACTATAGCTCAAGTTTTGAACGGAGCAAGGTTAAAGTAGCAAGTAGCGGTCCACAACTTGCAAAACACTTTATATGTTTTTTGATATTTCTACTCTATTTACAGATGAAGAATTGCCCCGTCACCCACAGCAGCAGCGTAGCCGTTTGAAGCAGCAGGCGATTTTTAAGGCGACTGCGGAGCTTTTTGCTGAAAAGGGGTATACCAACACCAATACAAAAGATATCGCTGCACGGGCAGGCGTTAGTATCGGCACGCTCTATTTTAATTTCAAGGACAAAAAGCAGATCTTGTTAGCGATGTTGGCCAGTCAGGTGAGTTTGTATGCGGGGCTAGAGCCGGTTCAGCAAGCGGCTGTTGAAACTGATCCATTTGATTATTTTTTGCAGCAACTGAAGCTCGCTTTTCCCTATGATCCCATTTACTATAGCTTGGCGTTTGGGGTTAGGGAGCTGGCGTCTCAGGATGAGGGATTTCGGAGGAAACTAACGATTTTGGGTAGAGCGATTTATCAACGTGTCTCGAACATTGTTCAAGCGGGTGAGTCGGCCGGTATGTTGCACCCAGAGCTAGATAAAGAAGCGACTGTTGCAACTGTTTCGGCGCTTGTTTTTGGCTTGTACAGTGTGTTGCCAAACCCGGCCGATGTAAGTGAAGAAATATACTGGAATCGCTTTCATGTGGCGGTAAAAATGGTCTGTCACACGATTTTTCGGGATGAATTTGTGCGTTTGCATCGCTAAAACGGTGGAAATTCTGGACCAACATCCCATAAGCTTGCAATTAGAGATAGTCTATAACTAGGGAAGAAAACGTATAATGTTGTGGTCAATAGTCTAAAATAGCTGACAATTTAAAAACTATTTATTAAGCTTCGCCAATTCAGCAAGCTTGATTTTAATTTAACCCATCGTGCGTTTCAGTTAAATTCGACGATAAGGATCGGCAATCCCCTTTTAACTAGAGGATTTAATGTGTTGATCTGCTGGACTGTAACTGGAAGGTACTAAAAATTGGGACACTCTCTTTATGAATAATATTTTATGGTATGTGGGCGGATTTATTTTTGTCCTAACCCCCATTGTCTTAGTTCACGAACTGGGCCATTTTATCGCCGCTAAAATGAGCGGGATTAAGGTCCTTCAGTTCGGAATTGGTTTCCCTCCTGTTGCGGCGAAACTATTTGAACGCAACGGCACAGAATATGTGATCGGTTGGATCCCTTTGGGTGGCTTTGTGCGCCCAGCGGGTGAAGATGATCCGGATGTTGAGGGGGGGCTAGCCGCCAGCTCTAAACGGGCTCGTTTGCTTACCCTTTCGGCCGGTAGCATTTTCAACTTTGTTTTTGCCATACTCGTCTTCGGCTTGCTGTTTGCTTTACCACGTGAAGTAATGAAAGTCGAGATCAATGAAATCGCCCCGAATTCACCGGCCGAGACCGCTGGTTTGCAATTGGGCGATGTTTTATTGCAAGTGAATGATCAGCCGGTCGGTGAGTCGTATTCGATTTTGATCGATGAAATTCGCCAATCAGCAGGAACCGAAGTTGAACTTGTCATCGATCGAAATGGGGCTGAACAAACGGTTTTTACAACACCGAGGCTCCCAGAGGAAACGCCTGAAGGGGAAGGCTCCCTTGGTATCCGTATGGGGCAGGTAGAAACGGGTGAATCAACCCGAATGGGAGTGATCCCGGCTCTGGGTATCGGGGCGGTCACCAGCTATCAGCTGGTACGTGAAATGGTCACTTTGCCTGTTAAATATTTCCGCAACCAAGTAAACCGAGAAGAGGTTCGCATGGTTAGTGTGGTTGGTATTAGCCAAATCGCCGGTGAAGCTGCCCGTAGTTCGGTTGAGCAAAACCGGTTACAAGATATTTTGTGGGTTATGGGTGCGATTAGCTTAGCCCTTGGTTTTACAAACTTGTTGCCACTACCAGCCCTTGATGGCGGCCGGATTATGTTTGTGATTGTCGAAGCGATTCGCGGCCGACGCATTGAACCTGAACGAGAAGGGATGGTCCACGCGATCGGTATGATGCTATTATTAGCATTGATGATGGTTTTGATCGTTCAAGATATTATCAACCCGATTCAATTGCCGTCGTAGGCAAAATCGATAAGGGCACAAGCCCCCAAACGGTTTTCAAATAGAAAATAGATTACAATTCACAGGCGGTTTCTTACGATGAAACCGCCTGTGAATTTTTGTTTTAAGCGGCGTTTCTTTCTCTGCACCATCTGTGTTTGCTTGCTGCGATAGGATATTGTGGCTCGTTCAAACCGGTGTAAAAAGAGATTTTGAAATGATGAGATACAGAAGTAACCATGGAATTTGAACAGGAAAACAACGAATTAGAGGATGCGAAAGCTCCTGATTACAGCGAGATTTTACAGAACTTGCTTGACCCAGAAAAAGAATTGTCCGTTTCGACCTATTATTATTTAAGCGATATGCCAGATGAGCATCTTGCGGCATTTAAGGCGAATTGGCTCAACATCGAGGGGCAAAGACGTGTGGTGATCGCACGTAATATGGCGGATATTGCTGAAAATAATTTTCAAGTGGATTACAGCCCGATCGCTCCCGACTTATTAAACGACGCAGAGGATAAAGTTCGTTTGGCGGCTTTAGACATGTTGTGGGACTCTGATAAAGTCGAGTTGATTCAACCGATTATCAAAATAATGGAGTTTGATCAATCGACCCAAGTTCGTGCGGCTGCGGCCGCATCCCTGGGCCATTATTTGCTGATGGCTCAATGGGGCGAGCTAAGCTTAGAGGTTGAAGATCCGATTTCGGCCGCACTGTTGCGCCAAATTAATGACGCGACGACCCCTTTACCCGTTCGGCGCGCTTCCCTTGAGTCGATTTCATCTCTCTCTTTGCCAGAGATCCAAACTTATATCCGTGACGCATATGAAAGCGGCGTGCCTGAAATGGAATTGAGCGCCGTTTTCGCCATGGGACGCTCGGCTGACCCGATGTGGCTGCCAATCATTCAGGAAGAGCTTGAGAGCTCTGACAACGAAATGCGTGGCGAAGCAGCAAAGGCGGCCGGGATCATTGGTGACAGCTCAATGTCAGAAACTTTGGCTGAAATCGCTCAGGAAGACGATGATTTAGAGGTGCGGATTTTAGCTGTCACGGCTTTAGGCCTGATCGGCAACGATATCGCCACAAACGTACTGGCAGAGCTTTCAGAAGAAGTTGAAGACGACGCGCTTTTAGACGCGATTGAAGAAGCACTTGAAGAAATGGCGATGCTGGGGATGGATATCGATCTGTCGATTCTAGACTGGCAAGGCGATGAGGATGCTGATGATGATCTGCCATTGGCTGAATAAAATTAAGTGCCGTAAAAAGCTGTAAAATTTTAGTAACTGCACAGGTATGGCTGGTTTCCCTCTGCCATTGAGAGAGGGCTAAACTAGGTTTAGCTTAAACCCAACAGGGTTGGGCCGGGCTAGCGGAGCATAGCCAGACACCTGTATAGCACCGAAATTAATATGATACAGTTGGTCGCTGGCAGGAACGTGAAGCTGATGATGTCATTGTCTAGATTCACGTTCCTAAGAAGAGAGGGTTTTGAGACATTGGAAATCGATAGGTAACTTAAGCTTTTTGTGGGTGGCTGTTATTTTTACTGTCACCCTGTTTCTGCCTATCGCTCAACCTGCTGCGGCCCAGGATATCGTTGTTTGCCCAGGATTTACGGCCGAAGACGAAATCGATATTTATCATGAGGTTGATTTTGCGGAGTCGATTGTCTTTCATGTGTGCTGGCACAACGTCCCCGAAGTGCTTGAAGCGACCTTAGTCATTGAAAGTGATGTTTTTCAACAGCCAATAGAACGATCTGTCGATGCCCACCCGAATGCCAAAGAGGGTGACCTGATCAACTTAAATTACCCGCTTGACTTAGGGGCGACCTTAATCCCCGCATTTGTGACATTAGAATATACGTGGACGCTGCATTTTTTAACTGAACCCCCACAAGTTCAAGAAGCCCAAACCATTCACTACATCGATGATTCGGTTTTATGGACCAAAACATCTTCAGAAGATGGAACGCTTCACGTGCACACAGCCCCGGGCGATGGCGAAGTTGCTCAGATCGCTTTGGATATCGCCCAAGCTAGCCGATTAGAAATTTCCAACCTGTTGCCGATGACTTCTGCAACGTTCGATCCGATTGATTTGTATCTGTACCCGGATGCTGAAACATTCCAAAGCACCTTGCGTTTAACCGGGCTTGATTGGGTCGCTGGCAAAGCATCCCCTGAAATTGGTGCGATGATGGTTCCGATTAGCAATCGAGCATCGATGGCTGAAGATCTTGGTCAGCGCATACCGCATGAACTCAGCCATTTGTTGCTTTACCGTGCGGCCGGGGATGCTTACGCAAGTATTCCGGCTTGGTTAGATGAAGGGCTGGCGACGCAGTTTGAGCAGCCGGTCAACTCGAACTATGCAGAATCAATCGCGAATGTAAATAATTCAACCCAGCTCATCCCATTTAAAGAGATGTGTGTTAACCTCCCTGCCTCGCCCCCTGAAATGGCGTTACGTGGCTATGCCCAGAGCCATGCGTTGGTTGAGTACATGTTGCAAACATACGGCCATGAGGCGATCGACGCGATTCTGACAGCTGCCAAATCGGGTGAACAATGTGAAGACACATTGGTGAATGCGATCGGCCTTGAAAAATCTGGTGATCAATTGGCGGAAGAGTGGTTGAGCAGTTTACAACCCGATTTCTTCGACCTGCGTTCCCCTTTATGGATCGGTTTGGCCTTTATTTTGGGTACATTTTTAATTGTGATTCTTGTTTTATGGGGTCGCACCGATGGCACCCGTACGATTAAAGATTACAACCGTTAAATCAACACGAAAAGATATGACCATTACTGTAATCGGCGGAGGACTCGCCGGAACTGAAGCCGCTTGGCAAATCGCCCGCTTGGGCATTGACGTTAATCTGTACGAAATGCGGCCGGAACGCAAAACGGAAGCGCATGTAACCGATTCTTTGGCGGAGCTTGTTTGCAGCAATTCGCTGGGATCGATGATTGTACATAAAGCCCCCGGCTTGTTAAAAGCGGAAATGCGCGGCTTAGGATCCTTAATTCTTGAATGCGCCAATCAGACAGCGGTTCCGGCCGGATCATCATTGGCCGTTGACCGAGATGGTTTCGCAGAGCTGGTCACGCGCAAAATCGATGAAGAGCCTAGAATTAATCTAATACGGGAAGAGCTAAAGGCGATCCCAGAAGGGCCATGCATTATCGCTAGCGGACCACTGACTTCACCCGACTTGGCCGCAGATATCGGCCGACTTACCGGCCGAGACTATTTGTACTTTTACGATGCCCTGAGCCCGATTGTGATGGTTGACTCCGTCAATATGGATATCGCGTTTCGTAAGTCACGCTATGATGAAGGGGAACAGGACGACGGAGACTACATCAACTGTCCGATGACAGAAGAAGAGTATGATCGCTTTTTAGAGGGGTTAAACGGTGCCGAACGGATTCAGTTACGCAGCTTTGAAGAGGAAGACACTAAATTCTTTGAAGGGTGTATGCCGGTTGAAGTAATCGCCGAACGGGGGCGTGATTCGCTCCGTTTTGGTCCGATGCGGCCGGTCGGGTTGCTAGACCCGCGCACGGGTAAGCGGCCGTTTGCGGTGGTCCAGCTGCGCCAGGATAACGTGGCTGGCACGTTGTTTAATTTGGTGGGTTTTCAAACGAATCTAAAATGGGGGCAGCAAAAAGAGGTGCTGCAATTGATTCCAGGTTTGGAATCGGCCGAGTTTGTCCGGTTTGGGCAGATGCACCGGAACACCTACATCAATTCACCCGAAATGCTACATCCGACAATGCAATACCGCGGCCGGGCCGACCTGTTTTTTGCTGGGCAAATTACCGGGGTAGAAGGATATGCAGGTAACGCAGCCACAGGTTTGCTAGCGGGAATCAATGCGGCTCGTATGGCGTTGGGGCAGCATCCGCTTATCTTGCCAACCAAAACGATGATGGGCGCTTTGGCCCACTATGTGACCCACGCAGAGGCGAAGACGTTTCAGCCGATGAAGGCGAACTTTGGCCTGTTTACCCCACCAGAAGGGAAAATGGGTAAAAAAGATCGCTACATGTATTATGCGGATAAATCGTTGACGGCGATGCGCCGATTTGCGCGGAGTCGCGAATTGACATGGGACCGTGACGCGGCTGAGAATCCCTCCCCAGCTAGGGAAGAAGCATAAGGCTGGCCGCCTGATAAAAACGGTTGCCTGGGAGCCTGCTGCTTTTGCGGGTGCGATGCCTGTCGTCAGCCAACTGGCGGCCGGAACCATTGTTCTTGAGAAGGGGAAAATGCTGTAACCGAGGATCAAGCGGCTCAGTTACTGCCTCTCTGGCAGGCTTATACAAGTTTGGTCGAGAGTGGCGGCACCGCCCAAGCGGAGCTAGACGGCTTGCTTGCCCAAGTCGAGCTAGGAATGACGGAGGCACAAGTCAATGAAATTGCTGCCCTAGGTTTAACCGGCTTTTGCCTCTGGGTCGATTTCACGAACCAATCGGGCCGGGTTGCCGACATAAATCCCCGGTTTATCAATGTCTTTGGTTACGACCGCACCGGCACCAATGACAACGTTTGAACAGACTTTAACAGGCAAAATTGTGGCGTTGCTGCCGATCGACACGTTGTCACCAATATGAGTTTCGCGCCATAGTTCTGGATCGGTATTTGGGTGCCCAAATTCAAACAAATCATTGATAAACATGACGCCGTGTGCGATAAAACAGTCGCTGCCAATATTGACCAATTCGCAAATAAATGTGTGCGATTGAATGCGTGTACGATCACCGATATTCACACTTCGCTGAATTTCTACAAAAGGACCTACAAAGCAATCATCCCCTAAGACACAACCATACATGTTTGAAGGTTCAACGATCGTAAAGTTCGCCCCATGCGTTACATCTTTTAATCCGGCCTGAAATTTTCTGATGTTGTCCATAATATTCATCTGGCACAACGAGCAAATGGTTATTTGTCGATGTGGTTACAGTTCCTCATTTTGATAGAAAATAATAATTTTTTAGCAGGCTTGAATTTAGTAAACTTTGAATGCATCTGGTATTTGCAGTAGTTGGCAACCAGGACACAGCATTTGTATAGATAATTAGTATGCCGCAGAAGTGGCTAAGAGCGGCGCGATTGTTACGATATCGAATTAATGAATTTGTACTAATAAAAAAGCCTTGGATGATATAAATTAATCATCCAAGGCTTTTTAAATTAAGTTGAAACGTTCTTAATTTTTAATCGTCCAGCTACTTTATCACTGGTTGCTTACGGTGGATATTGCGTCATCAAAAACCGATTTAGGCTGGGAACCTAGCAAATAACCGACACCAACAAATTCGAAAACCGGCTGGGCCGTAATGCCTTTGTCCCTGCGAATCTGGTCAAGACTTTGGATTTGAGCGATCGCTTCTTCACTGCCAAAACAAGTTTGGAACTCGTCTAAATCTAAGCCGGTTTGTTCCGCAATACTTAAATACAAATCAAGATTCCCGCTATAAAGTGCGGATAGGTTCTCAAATAAGATATCGTGGGCTTTCCATGCAAGCTCTAAGTCTTGCTGCCCAGCACATTCCATAACAAGCATCGCATTGAAGCTGCCTTGTCCATGATTCACAACCGGCCAGAATACATATTTAACCTGACCTGTTTCAACATAGTCGGCCCATAACTCTTTCTCTACTCCCTGCACGTGGGAGCGGCAGTTCGGTCACAAAAAGTCAGAATGGTCGATGAGTGTGATTCCGGCCGTGGGTGAGCCGTAGAAAAAGGCTCCTTCTTCGGTTCGGCCGAACTGGACAGGGGCACTTTCAGCCGCCATCGCGTCGTCGGGTTCATCCGGTTCTTCAGAATTTTCATCTGCGGTCTCTTCATCGCCAGCTTCGGCAGCTTCATCAGAAGATGCTGCCGGCGCTTCAGTTGGTTCATCGGTGGGCACCGTTTCGGCCGTATTTGTAGGGGCCGCAGTCGGCGTTGCGGGTTCTTCGGCAACTTCAACCGCTGTCGGTGCGACCGTAACCTGTTGGCCGGTGTCTACAACCGTGTCCGTTTCTGGCTCAACTTCGGTCGTTGTGGGGGAACAGGCGGCTATCATAAACACAGCCAGTGCCATCACGAAGATGGCAAATATTTTTTGTTTCATATCTTATCCTCAACCACATGTGTTGGAATGGAGCCATGTGATTTTTAACTCACATCAGACGATCTCGTCTTAACGCGTCTTACGTTTCGGCCGGTATTCATTCATTTTAGTTTAAGGCAGCATCAGCTGATTGATTTTTTGCCGCTGTTCTGCCGTTTCTGCCCGGGTGATGATCGTGCTGTCTGGGGTAACCAGCAAGCATTGCTCTTCGCTTCCATTTTGCCAGCAGGTGACCCCTGCAGTGCTGCTGCTAAGTTCTGCCCCTAAATAAAGATCGGCCCAATTCTTATAAGCGCCAACAAACTCTTCAAGGTCGGCCGGTTGATCCCAAACGATGCTTAAAACCATAATCCGCTCATCAGCCTGACGATTATAAAAAACGCCGTACCGGTCGCCCCCCCAGCCTAAGGCGGCTTCGTTGACTTCGTCTTCCTCTAAAACCAGTCCCAAATATTCGATCAGGCGGAATTCCCCAAACACATCATCTGTAATTTGCTCCCAATCGTCACCTAACGTTTGCATGATCGCATCTGTTGGTAAAGAAACAGGAATGGGTTGGTCACCGGCCAAGTAGCGGTCTAAATGCAGGATTTGCTCGGTAGAAGTTGGGCGGTTTGCCCAAGCGTCATTCACCCCAGCAAAGCCATCGGACGCATATAACACGTTTAAAAACTCTTGGCCGCGCACATAGGGGAATGCCAATTGGCTTACAAAGATATTGGGGGCCGGAATAAACTCCGGCACGCTAAAGACCGGATCGCTGTCGGCCGCTTGTTCACCACTTAAGTAACCGCTGGTTCTATAAATAAATTCAACAAGCGATGCTTCCCCTTCTGCCAGTGCACGCAGCGCAAGCGTGGCATCGCTGTCTAAGGACCCATTTTGGATATCGGCCAAAGTAAAATATTGATCTTGCAGCGCGTGCATGTATTCATGAGCATGGGTCAACTGCTCTTCTTCATCTAGCACATTATCGTCACTAATCACATATAACGAGTCGGTTTCTTCGTCGTAGTATCCTGCAATGACAGCGCCGTATAGTTGAGTCAAAGCTTCGTATAGCTGGTAGTCGCGGGCCATAAAATCAAAAGCGCTCAGAATAAGCACATCACGCGCAGCATCTTCCGGGGTAAATTCACTCAACAGGTCACTGCCGATATTTTCTTGAAGATTGTTGCGGTCGATAAGGTTGATATTTAGATCCCCATTTTGCTTGAGGCCACGCAACTCTTGCACATTTCGCTCGATTAGGCGGAGCTGGGTGTTTAATAACAGCTCTGGATCGTCGGTTTCGATCACTTCAATTTCAAGGATAACCGGTTCACTTGCCCGGCCGCGAATCGATGTGGAAATCGCTTTAATCTGATAGGTGCCAATTTCTAAAGGAGTCCACTCCGTTAACATGATTTCCATACGCGGATCAAACGGATCACCTTGAAGCAGTAGTTCATCATTGACCAAAATATTAAGCGAAGCGATGCCTACAGGGTGACTGGCAGAAGCGATAATTTTAAGTGGCTGGCCGACAAACTGGATCGGGTCACGCTGTTCTAGGCGAATACGCACCTGAGGCGGTGCTTCAGCATCGGCCGTTTGTGACTCCGACTCTGTTTCGGCCGATGCTGAATCTTGGCTGGCACCCGCTTCATGGGTCATGATGACAGGCGCAACGGCGGTCGCCTCTCCTCGTAAAGAAAGAAGTTCCGCCTCGATGGTAGCCAGCGCAACTTCATCCTCAGCTTTGGTTTCTCTTTGCTGAGAAAACAGCTGGACCAACGTCGCCTCACCATAAGCAATCTCAGTCTCTTTTAAGGTAAGTTGCGATTCTAGCTCACGCTGGCCTATCATTAACCAGCCGATTGAAGCGGCTAGAGCGATAATGGCGACGATGAGAGCGATAGAGAGAAAGTTTCGATTCATAAAATTGATTATCTAATAATGGCTAATAGGGGAGAATAGCATAAACCGATCTTTCTCCAATAGATTTTCAGTTAATGTCTAATAAAAGTGATTTATGAAAAAGTCTGCGAATTTCTACATTCCAATCAGCGGCATATTGTTGCTGCTCTTCGGCATTTTGGCCTGTAATTTTACCCCACCGAGCCAAGAACAAGTGCAAGGTGGCGTGGCGACAGCCCGTGCAGCGGGTGAGCGGGTTAGCGAACTGGCGACAAACTCGGCCCCGACACTAGAAGCGCTAAAAACGCAGGGGGCTAATTTCGCAACCAATGCGGCCCCGACTTTGGCTGCGGCTAAAGAACAGGCGATCGAGTTTGCTACCAACGCCGCCCCAACAATTTCGGCGGTACAGACCCAAGCGGTCATTTTTGCGACAGAGGCGGCACCTACGGTTGAGGCAGGGATTGAATTGGCAAAGACGGCTGTCGTGGATACACAAGAACGGGGGGCGCAGGCGAAAGCCACATTAGATGCGGCCGGAATCGACGGCCGATATTTGTGGACCAAAGTGCAAACGGCCCGCCCTGATGAAAACGGTCAGATGTTAATTACGTTTACCGAAACGGAGCTCAATTTAGCCTTGAACGCCCATCTTCTTGTAAAAAAGCAGGAAGGGGAAGCACCGCCAATGGAAAACATTCAGCTACGACTAGATGATGGCCGGATATTTTTAGAGGGAAGAATTCAAACCCCCATTGCGGCCGACATCTTGTTACAGGTGCAGCCGATTGTGGTTGAAGGACGCTTGGTGGTAAATATTGTTTCGGCCGATGCGAATGGATACGCTTTGCCGCCGTTTGCGATGAACCAAATTGAAAATATGGTCAATCGCACGGTCGTTGATGCGATTAACAGTTTTCCATTTCCGGTTACACTCGAAAATATTTATGTGGGCAGCGAGTCTATAACATTTGCCGCACGTCGATCTTAACGACTTTCTTGCACATCTAAGGGTCTAAATCCTTTAGACTGATAGATATAGCACTGAGGAGCTTACCGTTAAGTGCTTCGTAGTACTTTTTCAGGATATATCTATTTCGATCACAGCTTACAATCTGAGTGCCCCTTCTTTGAGTCTACTTCGCGTCGATTCGGTAGGTGGCTGTCACGGTTTCTGTGAGTACGCGTATAGGTTATTAACGTTAAATACTTCTTTTTTATTGAAATGATGCGCCAGCAGATTATTGAAGTTTTACCCGAGCAAATGCGTCATCTCAGATCGTCAACATTCTTATCATTCATATAGGTCCAAATGAGCTTTTTTAAACAATTCAATTCAACCGTTTATCAGTCTCTAGAAAATTGTATCGCCACCGACGCCAATCAGAATGTACTTGAAACAGGTGCAGCTATGGACGCATGGTGCCGCCGCACAGAGAAACTCAAAAAAGATAACAGCACGATGTATCTCATCGGCAATGGGGCAAGTTCGCAAATGGCCGGTCACATGTCGGCCGATGCTGCAAAAAATGGGCAAATTCGGGCCCAAGCATTCCATGAAACGTCTTTAATGACCGCTGTTAGCAACGACATCTCATATGAGAATGTATTTGCTTATCCTCTAGGTCGTTTCGCGGACCCTGGTGACGTGCTGGTAACAATTAGCTCGTCAGGGAATTCACCCAACATCATGAAGGCGATTGAAGTTGCCCAAGAACTAGGCCTAGACGTGATCACCTTGTCAGGCAAAGGGGCTGATAATAAGTCTCGTGACAAAGGGCTCTTGAACTTCTATATTCCTTCAAACTCTTATGGTGTTGTAGAGTGCGCCCATCAGGTGATTCTGCACAGTTGGCTCGACCAATACATGGAAGAGAATGGGTTAGAAATTTAGGCTGATTTAAAACCAAACCGGTTGCCTGAATCTCTTCATCTTTTTATGGATGCGGGTGTTCGGGCCGGTTTGGCTTATGAAGAGGGGGTCATCCTTGCCCTTTTAACCTACTGATCGTTTTGGCCCCTACAATCGAGCGAGCATACAATCCAACAAACTCCGTTGTTTTTGCGATTTTATTATTAAAACTGACCGCTTTTCTTAAAAAGGTTCGCGCCTGTCCGTTCTTGTTGCCGGTGTAAGCCAGTTTGCCGAGATTGAAGTAAGCGAGCCCAAAGGCTTCATTTTGTGTGGATGGGTCGATTGAAATAGCGGATGAATCGAAAAGGCGGGTGAGGAAGTCAACCAACAAGGTTTCTTTTTCAGCTAAATCTAGCCCGGTTAAGTCACCCCGGCTCCCTTTTGGGTGTGACCCGGCCGCTAATTCATAATAGACGCCCGAGCGAGTAAGCAAAGTTGGGTCGGCTGCGGCCGCTTTGGCCCAAAAATCAAAGGCACCTTCGTTTTCTTTCGCCTGTAAATGCTCGATGGTAGCGATAAAGTAGGCATTCGAATAGATCCAATGGATGTCGTTTTTGAATTCGGGATGCGGATCTTCAATGGTGCCAAAATGCTTTTTCATAACCATCAGACGATTGTCAACCATCGTAAAGGGGTTGCTCGACATGCTTTCTGGCAGTGCTCGATGACGAATGAGAACGTCTGGGGTGCCGATGATCGGGTGGACGGCTAGGATACGGAGCCAAACGTCCCAATCTTCTAATGCACGCAGTGATTCATCGTAAGGGCCTGCGGTCACGTAGCAACGGCGTCGCATGAGGACGCTTTCTGGTACCCAATAGTTGGCACCCCAAAAAGTTTGGTAAAGTGTCTCTTCAGGGAAAACGCGATTTTCGATTTGCGATAAAAGAATCCCCTCGTCAGAGACAAATTGGTAGCCACAATACGCGCCATCTTTGTTTTGATTTTGTTGAAGCAGCCCAACCATCGTTTGCATAAAGCTTGGCTCGTACATGTCATCGGCGTCTAGCAAGCCGATAAATTCCCCTTTAGAACGACGAATGCCGGTATTTCTCGCGGCCGACAAACCTGCATTGTCTTTATAAATATAGACAATTTTATCCCCATAGCCTTCAGCAACTTCCCGACTATTGTCTGTAGAACCGTCATCGACGACGATAATTTCATAGTTGGTATAGGTCTGATTTAATATGCTGTCGACGGCATGGGGTAAGAATTTAGCGTGGTTGTAGTTTGGAATAATAACGCTGACCATCCCTTCGATGTACTCGTCGGCCGTTATCCAGTTGTCTGTATGTGCTGTGTTCATTAGGTGTTTGGTTAGATGGATCTGCTGCAAAGGTCTTGTTTGATTTGTTCTGACTTTAGTGATGAAGACAGGTGATTCTGTGGCTGAATGATACGGTGGCTTGCCACAGCAATCGATATGATCATGCGGTATGAGTATAGAGGAGTCGAAGCATCATGATCAAGGGTAAATTTGTATAAAGCACTAAAAATTTATCTGGTGGCAGATGTGCAGGGGGTGTTATTTATTCGGCCGTAGATCGCTCTGATGTCCAAATCGAAACGACTTTTTGGTAGGCTTGGACCAATTCGGGCTCTACCGTTTTTTTGATGCGCAGCCTCATACCGATGCGTACGATCCAGCTGGCCAGACGATTAACAAACCGGCCGTAGTGCCTGCGATAAAATATGGCGCGACTTTGCCAAAGATCAACAATCGAACGGGCCGCAACCTGCCCTGTGCTCTCGCCCCCGTAATGAACGATTTCGGCCGCAGGGACGGTGTAGATTTCCCAGCCGGCCGCGTGGATGCGCCTGCACCAGTCTAACTCTTCGCAATACATAAAGAACGTTTGGTCAAAGCCGCCGGTCGCTTTTGCGACATCGTTGCGTACAAGCATCGTGGCCCCCAGCGGATGGTCGATGGGGAATGCTTTACTGCTGGGCTCATACAGCTTGCGCGGGTAGCGTCCATTCATCTTGCTCTCGTAGAGTCTGGCAGGGACAGGAAATAGGTCGAAGAGCAGCTGGCCAATCCTTGGGAATTCAAAGGCGCTGTGCTGAAAACGGCCGTCACCATACACGAGCCTTGCACCGGTCATGCCAACCTCCGGCCGTTCATCCATAAAGCGGACCATTTGCCCAAATGCGCCCGGCCGAACCACTGTGTCTGGGTTAAGCAAAAAGTGATATCGTGGGTTTTTCGCATTGGCAGCTTCCATCCCTTGATTATTAGCGGCCCCAAAGCCAGGGTTATTTTGGTTGCTAATCAAATGGACTTGAGGAAAAAGATTTTGCACCATTTCAACCGTGCCGTCAGTTGAATGGTTATCGATGACCCAAACTTGGCCACGTAAATTTGAATGGTTAAATTCGCTAAAGACAGAGCGCAAGCAGTCGGCCAGATAGCTTCTGACGTTCCAACTCACGATGATGACAGAAAGATCAATCATTCCTGTTTAGCTCCCGAACGATGTCAAAGAAATCATCGTTAACCAATTGAACCCCATCCCACTGGTAAAAGTCACTGGCACACATAGACTGTGCGCAAACTTCCGAGTTTGCATGGCTCAAAATACTATTGAGGATCGGGTTATAGGCTGAAATCGGGAACCCTTGTCCGAAAACGATGGTTTCATTGGGATATGGATTTGAAAGTATCAAAATTTTTGTTTCTTCAAACACTTCAGGATGATCATCGAAAATTGAGGCACGTGAGTCACGTATGCGATATCCACCAAATTCGGGGCCGCCGGCAACTTCAATAAAGCCGATCGGATCACGGCGAGGTGCAACGACGAGCTGCTTCCAAATTTCGGGTGAATCTTCTCCGTATCTCCATGCTTCCGAATCTTTTGGCATGATGGGCGGGTTAAAGTCGGCCGAGGCGATATCCACTTCTTTGTTTAGCAGGGCGATGAGGGCCGATGTGCTCGTGCCGTACTCAACAAACTGAACACCTGGCAAATTTCCTTCTGCGATCTCTTTGGCAAAAACCCGATACGTCGCATTATCTTTTAAGCTGGGGATCGCAATCTTTTTATATGCGATATCTTCAAACACATTGATGACGCTTGATGTTCGCGAGACGAACATGCCTAGCTCATAAGGGGCACCAAACCGGGTTGCCGCCACAGCTGGAACTACATCGCAAACTTCGCGAACTTCAACATACTGCTTAGACGTTAACATCGCGATCGTCGTCATCGGGTTAGAGCAGATGAGCGCTGTGATGTCTTGCTCTTCTTCAGGAACGATAATTTCAAATGAAAACCCGGTGTTAGCTTCCAAATCTTCGATGAAAAACCCACCGCGCACATCGATAAGAGATTTTGGGAACGAGGGGATAAAGATGATTTGGAACGGATTGTCCGGTGTGCCAGGAGCAGACCGTGGGGTTGGCTGGATAACAACCTCTACCTCACGTGTTACCTCGACTTCAACTTCTTGGACAACCTCTACTTCGCGAGTCACCTCAACTAGCCGTGTTTCGACGATAGGAACTTCGAGCACCTGATACCGAGTGACTTCGACTTCTTGCTGATCACCAGTGGGCACACAGGCGGTTAAGATGATTAAAATGAGGGCGAAGGTGGGTAATGCAACTCTAAGCAGATTTTTTCTGAGCATGTAATAAATTCAAGTCGGGCAAAAGATGTGATTTTAGCTAGCCAATCCGTAGAATGGCGCTGAAAGGGATTTTTACCTGAAACGCTGTCTCAAGTCACCTGGTTCAACCACTTCCTAATGAAACCTAAACCGAAATCTTAGTCTATGTAAAAAGCCATGAAAATCAATTTCAAGGAATCTGAGGAGGAAAGGGTCGTTCATTCCGACTAACTAAAATTATGTTAGGCGGATTCATGATGCCGCCAATTTATCCTCAGATGCCTTAGTATTACAAAAACAATTGGGTTTATGTCTTTTCGCTTGTAGGTCTTTACCCTAAAATTAGCCACACGATTGCAGAGAGGCATCCATAACCGATTCGTCGCAATGACTTCAAGCCTCTTTGACTAAATAAAATTCAGCGCACAGGTTCAAACGCATTCTTATTAGATATTTGGACCGTGCTAAAAAAATTGACTTAAGGGAAATAATAATGGGAACTCAATTTGATCAGTTGTTAGGAAAAGTAAATGAGATTCATGACCTTGAAAAGGTAACATGGCTGCTGTCTTGGGATAGAGAGGTCAACATGCCAGCTGCAGCGGCCGAAATTCGGTCTAAGCAGATGGGGACAGTCAGCAAAATGGTCCACGAGCTATCGACGAGCGATGCTATGGGTGAACTCATTGAAAAAGCGACTGAAGAATTAGAGGGGGCTGGGGCGGACCCGAAAGGCATGGAGCAGTCTCTGGTTCGCCATTTGGCCCGTGATTTCAATGAGAAAAAACGGTTCCCAATCGATTTTATTAAGCGCCAATCTGAAGCATCTGGCATTGCTGTGCAAAAATGGAAGTTGGCCCGAGAGAATGATGATTTTAGCCAATTTGTCGATTGTTTAGAAACAACGATTGAATTATGCCAAGAAAAAGCGGAGCACTTGGGTTATGAAGACGAAAAGTATGACGCACTCTTGTCTCAGTTTGAGCGGGGGTTAAAAACGGCCGATGTGCGCCGAGTCTTCAATGCGATAAAAGCTGAAACGGTCCCTTTGCTGGAGGCGATCAATCAAAATTCAGCGGCCGTTGATGACAGTCTGTTGCATCAAGATTTCCCGGTCGAAATTCAAAAACAGGTCGCTCCCCATTTTGCAGAAGCGGTAGGCTATAACTTTGCACAAGGTGCAGAAGTTGGAACGGCCGCGCATCCATTTGCCAGCAGCTTTAGCCGATATGATGCGCGCATTACCACCCGTTGGTATCCAGACTTTCTGTCGACATCGCTGTTTGGCACCATGCACGAAAGTGGCCATGCGATGTATGAACAGGGGACGGGTGAAGAGTTAGAGCGGACCCCACTGGCGCGCGGCACATCGATGGGCATTCACGAGTCTCAATCCCGTATGATGGAAAACTTAGTCGGCCGTAGCCGTGATTTTTGGAAGGCCCATTATCATGTCTTGCAAGATGCATTCCCGAGCCAATTGGGGCAATCTACGGCCGAGGATTTCTACCGAGCGATCAACAAGGTAAGTTCATCATTTATTCGGGTAGAGGCGGACGAGCTTACCTATAATTTGCACATTATGCTCCGTTTTGAGCTAGAACAAGCGATGGTGAATGGAGAAGTCACCGCTGCCCAAGTACCTGAAGCATGGAATGCCAAAATGAAATCACTGCTTGGCATTGTCCCCCCTTCAGATAATTTGGGCTGCTTGCAAGATATGCATTGGACCGGCACGAGCTTTGGATATTTCCCAACTTATGCTTTGGGTAATTTCTATTCTGTACAGCTTTTAGAAGCTGCCTTGGTTCAGAATCAATCGATTGAAGCTGACTTGGCTCAAGGAAAAACGGGAGAGTTGAAAAAATGGCTGGGTGAAAATATTCACCAGCATGGTAAAAAGTTTGATCCACCAGAATTGGTGACGATGGCAACCGGCCGGCCGTTAGATCATGAGCCCTTTGTGCGGTACGCTAAACAGAAATTTGGTGAACTTTATAATCTCTAGTCCTGCGCGGCACTCTTCGCACTTATTCAAATCTCTCTTATGAATCCACTCGAACTCATTGCAGACAATATCACCAATCAAGAACCGATCCTTGATTTGGGTGGATTGGGGTTGACTTCACTCCCGGCCGAAGTAGGGCAAGCGACCCATCTGACCCAACTCAGCTTGCGTGGGAATGATCTGGAGTCGTTGCCGGCTGAAATCAGCTTGCTAAAAAACCTGACTTTTTTAAGTGCGGCCGACAATCAATTGGCCAGCCTGCCAGCGGAGATCGGCGAGCTTACCCAGCTGACCCGCCTTAATCTAAAAAACAACAAGCTAACAAAGCTTCCGATTGAACTGCTGGATCTTGATCAATTGGAGCTGCTGCGGCTGGATCGGAATGATTTGGACCTACCGGATGACATCGTGCGGAAATGGGACCGTCCGGCCGAGATTCTGGAATATTACCGTACCTATTGTTTACCTAAACCAGAGCCGGTTGTCTTATCAACCGAGCGCAAGATCGCCATCTTTTTCGATAGCCGGACGTTGAATCAGCTCATCGAAATGTTGTGCGTGCCGGCCGAAGAATTCGAGAGCGATGATCATGAAGAGCGGGCCGCTAGATTGCTCTCTTACCATGTTGAACATGGTCTGGAAGCGGATCTGCTTGATTTGCTTGCTATTTATCGCCCAGATCGCTTTTAAAGCGCAAGATCGTAATCACAATTGACAATTATCGCCCCCCCAACCATAATCAAAACCCATGACACCAGACCTATCTGAGAACGCAAAAAGGTGGCAATTCGCACCTGCGATGCCGGCGGACCTATTGCAAAAAACTTCTTCTTTGCACCCGATTATCGCCCAAATTTTATACAACCGAGGTATTTCTACATTTGACGAGATGCGCTCTTTTCTAGACTCTCGCTATTTGGGGGCAGATGACCCCTTTATGATGGCGGGTATGCAAAGTGCCGTTGAGCGTATTTTGCAGGCATTAGACAATGAAGAGCTGGTGGTCGTTTATGGTGACTTTGATGCAGACGGGGTGACTTCAACCGTATTGTTGCTTGAAGCCTTTTGGGGACTGGGCTTCTCGAAACGGAGCGTACGACCGTATATCCCACATCGTATCGACGAAGGGTATGGTTTAAACAAAGAGGCACTCACAAAGTTAAAGCAAGATGGGGCAGACTTGGTCATTACCGTAGACTGCGGCATCCGTTCGGTGGCCGAGGTGCAGCATGGGGCAGATTTGGGGCTTGATATCATCATTACCGATCACCATAGTATCGGTCCTGAACTACCGTTGGCTGCGACGGCGATCATAAATCCGAAAAGAGAAGATTGCCCGTATCCGGAAAAAATGCTGGCTGGGGTGGGCATCGGCTACAAACTGGCTTGCGCCTTACACACCCAACGGCCGACAAATTTTGATGTCAGGTCGCTGCTCGATTTGGTTGCGATCGGTACCGTGGCGGATATCGCACCGTTACTGACGGAAAATCGGCAGTTGGTGATGGACGGCTTAAACGTCATGAACACCAATTTACGGCCCGGTTTGATGGCGCTTACCGCCGCTGCCAAGTTAAACACCCCAGCGTTTCTTGCGAGCCACATCGGGTTTACGATCGGCCCACGGATTAATGCGGCCGGTCGCATCGGCCCGGCGGTAGACATGGCGGCCGTTCGCTATCATCAAAAGCAAAACAAAGGGGGCACACCCCCACAAAAAGACGGATATGCGTATTTAGCCGCCCGACTACTGTTTAGCCGCAGCCATGCACAAGCGATTGAATATGCGGCCGAGCTAAATGAACTGAATCGAACTCGGCAGCGATTGACTGAAGCTCTAAACCGTCGGGCGGAGGAGTTGATTTTTGCTGAAAACCCGGATCAGAATATCGGCGAATTGTCGGTTTTATTTGCGGCCGATCATAACTTCGAACCCGGGATCGTCGGTTTAGTCGCTGGTCGCTTGAAAGAAAAGTATTATCGCCCTGCGATTATCTTAGAGATGGGTGAGGAAGAGAGCGTTGGTTCCTGCCGATCTATCCCCGAATTAAATATTACCCGCGTGCTTGACCAATTATCCGATATACTTGTACGGTATGGTGGTCACGCGGCTGCAGCTGGGCTAACCATTCGGAACGAGCATTTAGATTCATTCAAAGAACGGATCACCGCGATTATTGATGCAGAGCTGGAGGGTATGGAGTTAACACCCACAATCCCTGTTGATGCGGTGATCGATATTGAACAAGTAGATGCGGCTTTATATGCATTGCTACAAAAGCTAGAGCCTACCGGCTGTGCAAACCCGACGCCAGTTTTCATGAGTAAGCGGGTTGAAGTGCAAAGTAGCCGGGCGGTAGGAAAGAAAGGGGATCATTTACAGGTCACTTTTTTGGTAAATGAAAGTAGAATCCTCAAATCGATTGGATTTGGCTTGGGGCATTGGCACGGAAATTTACCTAACTTTGTGGATGTCGTTTATTCCATTGACGAAAATACGTGGAATAATGTCACAACCCTGCAGCTTCAAATTAAAGATATTAAACCAGCCTTTTAAACTCTTTACGAACGGCAATATGAAAATTCTTGTAACCGGCGCAGCCGGATTTATCGGCCACCATTTGGCTCTAAAACTTCTTAAACGTGGGGATGAGGTTGTTGGGATAGACAATCTCAACGACTACTATTCGGTTGAGATTAAACATAAAAATGTTGCCACGTTAAGCCAATACCCTAAATTCAGATTTATCAAAGAAGACATCACCAACCGCCAGGCGATTTTAGACCTCTTTGAAGCAGAAAAGTTTGATGCCGTTGGCCACTTGGCTGCGATGGCCGGGGTGCGTAATGCGGTCCTATATCCTGATTTTTACGTTAAAGTTGACTATAACGGCACCCAAAACTTAATGGATGCGGCGCGGCACAACAATGTCGGTAACTTTGTCTTTGCATCGACATCATCCGTTTATGGTGCAACCGATCAAATCCCATTTGTAGAAACCGATGCCTGTGACCGGCCGCTACAGCCCTACTCTGCGGCAAAACGTGCGGCCGAGATGCTCGGATTTACCTATTCCCATCTTTTTGGCTTAAATTTTACGGTCACCCGCTTCTTTACCGTTTATGGTCCTTCTAGTCGGCCGGACATGATGGCCTATCTTGTTGCAGATAGCATCACCAAAGGAAAAGAGATTCCAATTTACAATAATGGTGAAATGTGGCGTGATTGGACCCACGTCAGCGACATTACCGACGGCCTTGTTTTGGCTCTTGATAAACCTTTGGGGTATGAAGTGATAAACTTGGGACGTGGCGAGCCTACAAAGCTAAAAGATTTTGTCGAAATGCTAGAAGAAATGGCCGGTGGTAAAGCCACTATGGTAGATACACCGAAGCTAAAAGCTGATGTGGTTAAAACGTGGGCCAATATCGACAAAGCACAAAAACTATTAAATTACAATCCCTCTATATCTGTTCTCGAAGGTGTTAAAGAATTTTGGCAATGGTACAAAGAGGAAATAATGACTCAACACAAATAATATGCCCCCTCCTTTTATCTATATCGATACGCCAGAACTTTGGGCCGCCTGTCTAGAAGAACTCAAACAACATAATCCAATTTGCATCGACTTGGAATCAAATAGCCTCTATGTCTACAAAGAAGATGTTTGCCTGATACAAATTTCGGCCGGTGATACCGACTTTATTGTCGACCCACATGCCGATCTCGATTTAAGCGGATTGGGCGAAATTATCGAAGACCCTGAGGTCGAAAAAATCTTTCACGCATCGGAATATGACCTTATCTTGCTCAAAAAAGTTTACGACTGGCAGGTCCGTAACCTGTTCGACACGATGTGGGCCGCTCGAATTCTAGGGGTTGAAAAAATCGGCCTAGCCAATGTGCTTAATACGGTATTTGGGATTCAGCTCGACAAAAAATTTCAAAAGGCGAACTGGGGCAAGCGCCCGTTGTCTGAAGAAATGCTCGCCTATGCCCAAAACGACACCCATTATTTGTTGCGGTTGCGCAACCATTTTGTAACTGAGCTAAAAGAAGCTGGGTATTGGGATGAGGCACAGGAATCCTTTAGATTGCAGACCCGGGTGAATTTGCCTAAAACAGATTATCATCCAGATAACTTTTGGAACCTGCATGGGGTGCGGGATTTGCCCCCAGCCAACAAGGCGATCTGCAAAGCGATTTTCGCCTTTAGAGAGAAGGATGCTGAAAAATTTGACCTGCCGCTATTCAAGGTATTTGATAACCGCCGATTGGTAGAAATGGCCGCGAATCCTCCTGCGACAATGGAAGATCTGTTTAATATGCGAGGGGTTCCCGGTTGGTATGTGCGCCGCCGAGGGGTTCCGCTGTTACGGGTGATTAAACGGTCAGCCAGCGACCCGGCCCCGAAACGGCCGCGACGCGACCCCCGACCTGAACAAGATATATTGGACCGCTACGATGCGATGCTGAACTGGCGCAAAGAGCGGGCTCGCGCTCGCGGAGTAGATTCCGACATCATTTTAAGCAAAGATGGCTGTTGGCAAATTGCAAAGGGGCATCCTAAAACCCAAGACGAATTAATGGCGTATGCTGAAATTGCAGGAGCCTATCGGTTAAATAAATACGGTGCAGAGATTCTGCAAGCCTTAGGATCGGAACTTTAATCATTCGCTTGTTCATTTCGCCGTGCAACCTCTTCGCGCACGGCCGGAGCTACTTTTGTCCCTAATAATTCAACCATCCGCATGACTTTGTCGTGCGGCATTGTGCCTACCCCAGGCATGATCAAGGTCCGATTATGGTTGAAAATAGAATGTTGGAACAAGATTTTTTCGATAATATCTTGCGGGTTGCCGACAAAATTCGCCCCACGTAAGGTCGCCGAAGCTACAAGATCTTCTTTTTGCATACCGGGTCCACCACCCCAGCCTCGCTCACGGCCGATTTTATCCATCATCAATTTAAAGCTTGGGAATGCGTCGTCTAGCGCCTGCTGACGGTCATCTGCGATAAAACCGTGGGAGTTAATGCTAATCGGAAAATCGGCCGGATCTCGGCCGGTTTTTGAAAGTACGTCCCGATATAAATGGGCGAAAGGGGCAAACTTTTCAGGCATACCGCCGATAATGGCCAAGGCAAGGGGCAACCCATGATTGGCCGCCCGGACGACCGATTCGGGCGTGCCACCCACAGCGACCCAAATCGGCATTTCATCTTGAAACGGCCGTGGGTAAATATCTTGGTCTTGCAGGGCTGAACGGTGGTTGCCATGCCATGTGACGCGATCGTTGTCGCGTATTTTCTTGAGTAAGTCTAGTTTCTCAGAAAAAAGTTCGTTGTAATCTTGCAGGTTGTATCCAAATAGCGGAAAAGATTCGATAAACGAGCCACGGCCGGCGATAATTTCCGCACGCCCTTCTGAAAGGAGGTCTAAGCTGGCAAAGCGTTGAAAAACGCGCACAGGGTCATCTGAACTCAGCACGGTGACAGCGCTGCTAAGTCGGATATTTTTCGTACGTGCCGCTGCCGCTGCCAAAATCACTTCAGGGGCAGATGAGACAAAATCGGGGCGATGGTGCTCGCCCAAAGCGAAAATGTCTAAGCCTACTTGGTCGGCAAGCTCGACGACATCTAACAGGTTTTTGAGACGTTCGGCCGCCGAAATCGTTTCTCCCGTTGTCGGATCAGGGGTTAAGGCTGCAAATGAGTACAGTCCAATTTCAAAAGGTTTGTTTGTTATCATAATTGTTTCGCTACGTGTGCCATATGATTTCATTGAATTACAATTGAAACAATAGGTTCTGATAAAGCTTAGAGGCGAGAGTGAAAGATTGAAGTTGTGTCTTTCGCAATTAACTGCATAAACGTGTAAAGCTTTAAAGGATCATCGGTGTTAAATTTAGCTTCCGCTCTGCTAGGGCGAGAGATTCAAAATGTTCAGGAGATAGTTCATGAAGTTAGCGATTATTTCAGGTGGTTCACGCGGTTTGGGTGCTGCATTGGTCGAGATGCTAAAAGCGGATGGGTATGCGATTAAGGAGCTTTCGCGGACCGGCCGATCGGCCGATAGCATCACGGTTGACTTGGCCCAGCCTGACCAAGTGCTTAAAAAGATCCCGTCCCAATTTCAAGACCTTGCTACATTGGCTTGGCAAGAAGTGTTGCTGATCAATAATGCTGGGATGATCGGACCGGTTGGCATCGTCTCAGACAAAGCGACTGAAGAGGTGCTTACCAATATCAATGTAAATTTTACAAGCGCCATTTTACTCATGCGTGAGTTTATCGGTGCTTTCCAAGCGGTTGCCTGCCCGAAAACGATTGTCAATATCTCATCTGGGGCGGCACTTAGGGGCATTTACGGCTGGTCGCTGTATTGTGGAGCAAAAGCGGGAATCGAGAATTTTGTCCGAGGTGTAGCGGTAGAACAAGAGATGCAGTCTCATCCGATTAAGGCATTAAACATCGGCCCAGGCATTATTGACACCGGTATGCAGGCGGATATCCGTTCTGTTTCGGCCGAGGATTTTCCTGGAGTCGATCAATTTCGTGGATTTAAAGAAGAAGGTGCCCTACGTCAGCCAGAAGAAGTGGCTGGGGCGATCAAAAATATTTTAAATTCAAATCAAGCAAATGGCAGTCGCCACGATATTAAAGACTTTTTGTAGGGAATAGTCGCAGGTAGCAGGTTGCAAGCCGTTGCTTTTTCCCTTTTATTTCTTTCCCTTTCCCCATTATCTTTATGATCATTCTTCAACCCACGATCCCATTAGCCGACCCCCATATTTGCAGCGATTTTAAAGACCGCTTAAACATTTTTACTGCTATTTTCGACACATTGGTCAGACGAGATCTGCAAGGTCATTTTGTGCCGCAAATCGCCAAAAGCTGGCATCTGTCAGCGGATGCGCGTCGCTGGTCATTTACGTTGCGGGATGACGTTGTTTTTCATAACGGGGAACGACTAACAGCGGCCGATGTCGTTGCCAACTTGCAGCGGGCGTGTGATCCGGCCGTGGGTGGAGAATTGGGCACGGAAGGGGTATGGGCCAGCTACATTGGTGATGCAACCTATGAAATAAAAGGTGATGATGCGTTTGAGATGCAGCTTGCCCGGCCGATGGCTGACCTGTTTGAGCTGTTGATGGCGATCCCCATCTTGCCCAAAAGCGTGTTGGGGCAATTGCCTAACACGTTCATCGGCAGCGGCCCGTATGAACTGGTGCGCCACTCGGCAGATGAAGTGGAACTGGCCCCTTTTGCCGGTTGCGTGACTCGGCAGCCATCTGCCAGTGAACCGCTCGTCTTTCGGGCAGAGCCAGATGAACAGGCCCGCTTAGCCGCGTTGGCTCAGGGGGATGCGCAAATAATCACCAAACTTTCCCCTGAAGGGTCGACCGATTTGGGTGATATGGAACTGTCTCACGAATCAAACCTGTGTGTCGCCTTTTTGATTAATTGTTCAGCCGGGGCCGGGCAAATCAAGCCGCTGCGCCAGGCTTTAAATTATGCGGTCGATGTGAACAGAATGATCCAACAGGCCCGAAACGGTGCAGCTCTCCCTTTAAACGGGCCGCTTACCCCGCTTCATTTCGGCTGCGATCCACGTGTTCGACCTTATCCGTATGACCCTGAAAAGGCCCGAGCATTGGTTGCAGAGGCGAAAGAGGCTGGATTTGATGGTAAATTGGCTATTGATATTCCGATGACCCTGCCGGATGAAAGCCCGCTTTTAGGGCGATTAATAACTGAAGATTTGGCGGCCGTAGGAATCGAGGTCACTTTGCACCACTATGATGATCGGCCCGCATATGCTCACATGGTTAAGGATAAACAGATTCATGATGTCTGTTGTTTTGACTCAAGCCCCTTAAGCACCTACCGAGTCTTGCGTGAAAAAATCAATTCTGATGTCGCTGGGCCGTGGTGGCAAGGGTACGATAATTCGACGGTGAATGGACTGCTGGATCAGGCGGCTGAAACGGTGGAAGATGGGGCGAGGCGGGATGTTTATCGTCAGGCGTATCAGCTGATGCATGACGATGCACCGTGGATTTTTCTCTATCGCCCGCTAGAGTTTTTCGGTGCGGCTAGTGACGCGGCCGAGGTGCAAGTTAGCCCAGAAGGGATTTTGCGCTTTGAAGAAGCTGATTAAAAATGCAGGCATCCTCTGGTACACACTTGATTTGTGATTAGGTTATTCGCCAAGAATTTCTTGTAACCCAACCCTTGCCCGTGTGTGGGTTAGGTGGAACGATTGCCATCTGCTCCAAGATGGGTCGTTTTGGTATCGATCGTAGCGGGCCTGCAAGTTTTCTTTTAGCAATCCGGGGTGAGAGCTTTCGATGCAGCTGTTTGAACTTGATCCCCGTTCCTCTTCTCGACTCTGCAAACTGGTCTCTAGGTCGCCCCAAAAACGGCTTGTGCACTCATTTCCGCTGTGAATGATTAAGTCATTCTCAATTTCACCGGTCAGTTTAATTAGATCCGGTACCGCGTCGGCCGAAAGTTCGGTTAAATATTCGAGGTCTAAATGGCCCAAGGTCCGATAGCGCTGTACATTTTTTCGTACGATGAGAGCATCTGGGTTAAGTAGGTTGAGTGAAATGACAAACCCAAACAGGCAAAGTAGTGCGCCTATTGCGAATCGATCCGGCCGAAGCCAAAGGGTAATCACATACCAAATTAGGGCAATCCCCATCCAAACGATAAAGGTGTGAGAGAAAATGCGGAGCTGAGTAAAACCAAATGTCCATTCATAAAGCGAGAGCCGTTGGAAGGCTGAAACGAGCATGACTAAAACAAACCCGATGATCAATGATGAGAAAAGATTGAAGTAGAAGCGGTCTCGGTTAAATTTCTTGACCGTAAACCAGTTCATCAATTGAATCAGCAAGAGGGTTAAACATGCAACAACAACCAGCTCGAAGAACCCTCGTCTGGCATACGCTGAATATGAAATGCCATCTAAAGAGACGAAATTACGACCACCAAACAGATACGCGAATTGGATGGAGACAAAAGCGCCAAATAGCAGGTTAACCAACAATAAAATTGTGAATGATTCAATGGTGCCTAGCGGTAATGTGCCCCGAATTTTGCCCAATACTCGTTCTGGAAAAGGTCGTGGGACGTTTACAGAAGATCGCAACGCATAGGCCATGTATCCGATTGCGACCCAACTAATTCCGAAAATAATGCAGCCACGCCACAGAAAGTTGAATATTTCGGCGCTAATCTGTATATCAAACACACGCAGCATCGTTTGGGCAAACACAGCATCGGCCGAAACCAATAATCCCATAAAAACGGCAAGGACCGGCACGGCCAAAACGGCACCACGCAGAACGGGGTAAACGGTATCGCGGCTGGTCACTTGGATCGCTTCGAAGTCGAGGTTTTCGTTCACTAGGGGCCACGGCCGGATCGCCATATTGCCCAACGCTCGAAATGGAAGCGTGGTAAAGCCAAGCAACCCCAGACTGTATGATTTTCCAGTGGTCATAAAAATACCCAGCAACACCAAACAGAACCCGCAGATCAGCATATTTAGTAACGTTAGCGCGCTGTTGGCTCGTACCATAACCATGGTTGCACAAAAAAGAAGGGGTGCGGCTAACCAAAGATTCTCTTTTTTTAGCTTTTGCCCTTCAAGCTGCCCTAGGACCCAAAAACCGATCCCGAAAATAGCAATAAACAAGATGACGGAAATACCGAGCCGTTTGCCGTAAAATAGCATGTCGGCCAGCCAGCCGATAAAAAGTGAAAAAAGGATAAGTCCACCTGGATTTTTTAGTTGAGTCATGTTCAATTACCCCTGTATAGTTCGCCGTTGAAGCTGAAATGCGAAATCGCATCATTCACATTTTGAATGATTATGATGGTTGGCACGACGGTTTAGATGCAGCGATTGATGCACTTAAGTGCATGGGAAACTAAGTGAGGAAAAATGAAAGCGATTAAATTGATATTAGGAATTTTATTTTTAGGTTGTTTGGTGATGTTCGGCCGGACTGCAGTATCTGCTTCGCAGGCGGAGCCAAAGTTAGATGAGATCATCTCTTACAAGCTAGTAGGATCGGGGTTCTCGCAACCAACGGCGGTGACCTCGACCGGTATCGCCGGAGATGATCGGCTGTTCGTACTTGAGAAAGGAGGGCGGCTGCGTATTTTAAAAGACGGGGACGTTAACGAAACAGACTTTTTGACGGTTGAAGTTTCAACCGAAAGTGAACGTGGTCTTTTGGGGCTGGTATTTGACCCCAACTACGCCCAAAATGGATATTTCTACATCCATTATTCAGACGCACGTCCAGATACTTATGGGGATACGGTCATTAAGCGGTTCACCGTTTCGGCCGACCCTGACGTTGCAGATGCAGATTCCGGCTACACGATTTTAGAAATCGCTCAAGATTTTAATAATCATGATGGTGGCTGGCTCGCATTTGATCGTGACGGCCAATTGGTGATCGGCATGGGGGATGGCGGCAGTGGCGGGGACCCCAATAACCGTGGACAAAGCCGAGATTCTTTATTAGGCAAAATGTTGCGCATTAATGTGCACGAGAGCGGCCTACCGGCCGACAATGGTTGCGGTCGGGTGCGTAACTACCGCATCCCTGAAGATAACCCGCGTCCATTTGGATCAGACGGCTGGTGTGCTGAAATCTGGTCATTTGGATGGCGCAACCCGTGGCGTTTTAGCTTCGATGCGCAAACAGGGGACATGTGGGCGGCTGACGTTGGTCAAAATGCTCGGGAAGAAGTCAATTTTGAAAAATATGGATCCGCTTCGTTGCAAAATTATGGTTGGCGCTGCTACGAAGGCTTTGCTTTGTACGGACCTGCCAACTGTGAAATCGCTGCAAGCGAACGGACAGACCCTGTGGTCGATTACGGCCGAGACGAGGGGGCTTCCGTAACAGGTGGTTATGTTTATAGGGGGTCCCATTTCCCTGCCATGCAAGGGGCCTATTTTTATGGTGACTTCGCCACCGGCCGGTTATGGACTCTGACCCCTGATGGTGATCGATTTGTCAATACAGAAATCGACGATACCTCTTATAACATCAGCTCTTTTGGTGAAGGGAGTGATGACGAACTGTATATGGTCCACTATGGAGGACTGATTTATCAGCTTGTGAGTCAATTCGGAGCTAAGGTTGAACTTTCTGGCACAAGCTTGGTAGAGACCGATGGCATGATCGAATATCGTCTAACTGTCACCGGTTTGGGGACTGACGTTCTGACACTTGTTCAAGTGAAAAACAGAATTCCAGATGGGGTAACCCACGTTTCTGGAGGGACGGTTGCAGACGGTTTCGTAACGTTAGACGTAGGTGATATTGGCCCTGATCAATCAGTAACTGTTAGTTGGATGGCCCAAGCCTCACCAGATGCGGGCGAAGTGACCAATAGCGAATTTAGCCTGACCGGGTTTGAACTTCCGAGTGAAGTTGCTGGGGAGGCTGATAGCGGACAAACGACGGTTGTTGTTGACCCGCCATTAAAGATGCTTTTCTTGCCCTTTATGATTCGGTAAGCCTCTCTCTTTTAAAAGAAAAAAGCCCAAGCTGGTTGCAATTACCAGCTTGGGCTTTGTGGCTCTTTTCCCTCCGAGGTCCACTACAAAGCGTGCTCTGCTGAGCTGAACCCTTCTGAGTCACGCACATTTTTCTGAACAACTACCGCTGCAAACAGGCTTAAAATAAAGGAAACGCCGTAAAAGCCTTTTTCACTGAGCAATAGGTTTGCGTTCCAAAGCCCAATCATTAACAAAAGGATCGGCATGAGCGTGGCGACCCAGCTAAGTCCGTAGTAAATGTTGGTCACATGAATATTCTCTAGTTTGTCTCGCACACTTTTTTGCACCGATACGGCTCCGAAAAGGCCAAACATGAGAATGGTGAAGTAATAGCCTTTAGAGCTCAGTTCCATGTCGGCATTCCATAAGCCGATAAGATAGGTCAAAATTCCGGTTAGCAGGGCGGCCCATCCTGCCATGACAAATGCGGCCGAGGGTTGATTTTGATTCATGGGGTTATTCTCCGTTTGATAAGTTTTTTCTCGATTCAATTTGTTTTTAATAAAGTCAGTCATAATTTTTTCCCAGTCGCTTTGTTGAAATCAGCAACAATCGAAGTGTACGTGTTGGTCAGTACTGATAGGAGGAGTTTTGCTCCGCGGTTGCGGAGCATAGGTCAGAATAATGATTACAACTGAACAAACTCAGAAAATTTTAGAGCTGTTGGCTCTTGAAAGTAGGGCGCCATCGGTTGCTTACTTAAATGAAATCATTTTTGCATACACGCGAACGCTGCCTTGGGAAAGCGCAACGCGCAATGTTTGCCGTATGGCAACGGCAGATGTTGCCCAATGCCCACGTTGGCCAGACGAGTTTTGGTCCCTAGCATTGGCACAAGGGACAGCGGGTACTTGTTTTGAGACAAATTTGGCGCTGTTCGAGTTTTTGCAGGTTTTGGGGTTTGAAGGCTACCTAACGATTAATAACATGCAGGCAAAAATAGGCTGTCATACCGCCATTGTTGTGTTGCTGGATGACCGAAAGTGGCTGTTTGATGCAGGCTATCCTTTGGAACTGGTGCTGCCTATCGATCCGGAGCGGCCGACAGAGACTAGAGGGAAATTTTTAGATTATCAGGTGACTCCCAATGGGGATGGTTCTTTTGAGATTACTCGTTCACGTCATCCTAAGCCGTATATTTTTACACTTTTTGATACGCCGATCTCAATTGATGCTTATAAACGGGCCACCAAAGATGATTATCGGCCGGAAGGGAACTTTAATAACAGTGTCGTGATCAATAAGATTGTAGATGAGCGGATGGTGCGGTTTAGCACATCGCCGGAAGGTGTTCTGTTTGAGTCTTTTACGGCCGACCCAAATGGTGGGGTGGCGACCCGTGAGCTGCTTGATGCTGATGGACCATTGGCCAGCCAACTAGCCGCTATGTTTGGCATGCCTGAACCGATCTTGGCTGAGGCGTTAAACATTGTCCGGTCGGCGGCTGATTCGAATTAAATTGGGCCTGTATTAATTAAACGCATCGCGATCCCAAACATAAACAGGGTTGTAAACGACATGACCCACATCCCACGATTGGAATCATCACCTTTTAGGGCGACTTGATAAACAAATGGGGGGAAGATGACTGAGAACGCCACGTATAAGAAGTGAATGCCCGGCCGGTCGAGGGCCGATAAGCCGCCTGTTAGCCATAAAATGCAAATAAGAATCGCTTGGACAACGATAAGCCCCATTCCGATTGTGTATGCTCCCATCCAGCTGCCATCAATGCCATCGCCTGTAACGGCACGGTAAGTGCCCCATAGCCCGATTAGCAAAAAGAAGAGCCAAACGGCATTTTGTAAACCATCATATAAGGTTGCCAGAATTTCCATGATATTTTCCGTCCTAAGGAACGAGAACTGATAACGACCATATTTGGTGTTTGCGTTCCTACCAAGCTGAAGATCAAATTCAGACAGTTACGGGATGCCAAGTTTATGAGATCTTCTGCCTAAATTAATTGATTTGATTATCACCAAATATCTTGTCATTTTCATTTGGTCGATTAAAATCACACCTTAACCTTACAGAAGCAGGTTCCCCAATTTCCTTCCACAGATTTAATAATTCGAAAAAAGAGGAAATCCACGCTAATTTGATAGCAATTGGGTGCCTGATTCAAGAAACTGTATCTTAATGAATGACGATAATAACGAATTTTCACAATATCCCAATTTTTGGGAAGAAATGGATGACACTGACGATGTTCTTGATCCGTTAGATGATGGATTGGAAGACGACATAATTGAGTGTGCTTATTTGCCTTTGCGGGACCTTGTGCTCTATCCACAAATGGTGATGCCTTTATTTATTGGCCGGGATAAATCGTTGGCGGCCGTTCATGCTGCTGATAACGCTGGGGATCGATTAATCGTATCTGCCCAAAAGGATTCAGACGTTCATGAACCGACGGCCGCTGATTTGTACGAAATTGGGACAGAAGTTTCGATTAGTAAATTTTTGAAGATGCCCGACCAATCGAACAGCGTTTTGGTGCAGGGGCGCCGCCGTGTCAGGATACTCGAGTTTTTACAGTGGGAACCGTACATTCGAGTAAAAGCCCAAGTTTTAGCTGAAGATGATTCGTGGGATCGGGAAATGGAAGCGCTGATGCGTGCCACAGTCGATTTCTTTGAAAAAGTTGTCGCTCTTAATCGAAAAATCCCAGATGATGCGTTTGCTTTTGCAATCAATATCGATGAACCGGGCTGGTTGGCAGATTTTATCGCATCGACTTTAGACGCTGACATCAAAATGCGTCAATCGATTTTAGAAAATTTAAACCAAAGCGAACGGTTGCATCGCGTGAGTGTTTTGTTGGCACGAGAATTAGACGTGTTGCAGCTGGAAGAGCACATCCAAACGAAAGTTCAAGATGAAGTTGATAAGTCGCAGCGCGAACATTACTTGCGCGAGCAGATGCGGGCGATTCAAGGCGAGCTTGGGGAAATCGATGTTTTTTCTCAGGAAACAGAAGAGCTACGTGAACTGCTAACGACTAAAAAATTGCCGGAAGAAGTGTTGAAAAAGGCCCAAAAAGAGCTTTCTCGACTGGCCAGCATGCCCTCTATGGCACCAGAAGTCGGTGTGATTCGCACCTATTTAGATTGGGTGCTCGACTTGCCATGGGACAACGCTACGGAAGAGATGTTGGATGTCGCGGCCGCGGCCAAGATTTTGGATGAAGATCATTTCGGATTGGAAAAAGTCAAAGATCGCATTCTAGAGCACATTGCTACTTTGCAATTGGCCCCTGACCGTAGCCGGGCACCTATTTTATGTTTTGTGGGGCCACCAGGTACCGGCAAAACTTCGATGGGGCGTTCGATTGCAAGGGCGTTAAACCGTGAGTTCGCCCGTATTAGTTTGGGCGGAGTCCGTGATGAGGCTGAGATTCGGGGACATAGACGCACCTATATCGGGGCACTACCCGGCCGGATTATTCAGGCGTTGCGTAAAGCGGGTACAAACAATCCGTTATTTATGCTGGACGAGATCGACAAACTCAGTAGCGATTTTCGCGGCGACCCTGCTTCCGCATTACTCGAAGTCTTGGACCCGGAACAAAACAATACATTTGCAGACCATTATTTAGATCTAGATTTTGACTTATCGAACGTGATGTTTATAACGACTGCAAATTCGCTCGATACGATCCCTCGGCCGCTTTTAGACCGAATGGAAGTTATCGATTACCGTAGTTACTTAGAAGAAGAAAAGATAGAAATTTGCCGCAGCTTTTTGATCCCCCGCCAGCTAGAGCTGCACGGTTTGAAAAATGCCAAACTGCGCTTTACAGATGAAGCCTTAAAAATCTTGATTCGTCGATATACGTGGGAAGCTGGGGTCCGTAGTTTAGAGCGAGAAATCGCCAACGTTTGCCGGAAAATCGCCCGGCGTGTTGCTGAAAAACGACGTCACCCAAAACGGATTTCCCCCGATCAAATCATCGACCTGCTTGGCCCGCCACCACTCTCGGAACGCAAGATTCGGGACGAGGACGAAATTGGGGTGGCAAATGGTATGGCGTGGACCGCTGCAGGTGGCGATGTCATGTATATCGAAGTTAACCTGATGCCGGGTAAAGGGGCGATGCAACTAACCGGACAGCTGGGCGATGTGATGCAAGAATCTGCTCGGGCGGCTCTGACCTATACCCGGTCAATGGCTGATCATTTCGGTTTAGATCCTGAAGTGTTCGAAAAAACCGATATCCATATTCACGTGCCAGATGGGGCGGTGCCAAAAGACGGCCCTTCGGCCGGGGTTGCGCTTGCATCCGCGTTGATTTCCGCATTTACCGGCAGACCGCTACGCCGAGACATCGGTATGACGGGCGAAATCACATTGCGTGGACGGGTGCTACCTGTTGGCGGCATTCGTGAAAAAGCGCTCGCCGCACGGCGGATGGGTATTAAAGATTTCATTCTGCCAACCCGCAATGAAACTGATATTGAGAGTATCCCGTCTCACCTGCGCGGCGATCTAAACTTTATTAAAGTGGATCGGGTCGATCAGGTGCTAAATAACGTGTTTAAAAGTTAGCGTTGGCGGAAACGGGTGAGCTGTGAAACCTATCGCCGCTTGCCCGTAAAACCTTCTCTCTTGAATCATGATCACATCGACTTCCAATTCGCTGGTTAAACGGATCCGAAAACTGGGCCAAAAGAAGTTCCGAAAAAAAGAGGGAGTTGGATTCGTGGAAGGGTTACGCGGTGTGCTTACTGCTGCTGAATATACGCCCGGCCTCATCGAAAAAGTCATCATCGCGCCAGAATTGTTGACAGGTAATCGTGGTGAATCCCGCTTGCGAGAGCTTGTGCCATCAACCGATATTATCGAATTTACGGCCGACGTTTATCAAGCGATTTCCGGCCGGGAAAATCCGGCCGGTATGGGAGCCATAGTCCAGACCCCGCTTAAAGAGTTGACTGATTTCGACCCGCCGACGGCGAAAAGCCGCTATGTAGTTTTGGACCGTTTGGGTGACCCCGGTAATTTAGGCACGATTATTCGCACAGCAGATGCGGCCGGTGTCGCCGCTGTTATTTTGGTAGGGCACGGGGTCGATATTATGCATCCGGCCGCACTGAAGGCGAGCTTAGGGACGATATTTACCATGCCGGTTTGCATAGCAACCGTAGATGAGCTGGCCCGTTGGCAAACAGAAAACCATGTGGAGCTAATAGGGACCTCTGCTAAAGCGGACCTTTTACACAGCGAGATGCAGATCATAGGTCCGGCCGGGTTGTTGCTTGGCAACGAGCGTGAAGGTCTGTCTGAACCCCTTGCGCAGTTAGCGAATACGATGGTTCGTATTCCTATGAGGGGGCAGGCATCTAGTCTAAATGTGTCGGTCGCGGCCGGCATTTTGATGTATCACTTTGCTTGGCAGGACCAATAGACGGACTCGCCTATTGTGATCAGAGAGCCTTTTTCTTACGATTAATTGGGATTAAAGTCCGTCCACAAATGAATTGATCGGGAAAATAGGGGAAGAATTAGCGTTCTCAGATTCATGCTTAAGCAAATATTCAAACAACCAGACCTAAAAGACGCGCCTACCGCTTATTCATTGCAGGTACTGTTTTGGCTTTATAGTCTTACTTCTATCTCCTCTTTTTTTTTAGTTGGTCTATATACCTACGCATACTTTACTCAGGATAAAATAACCCCGTCAATCGGCACCTCATTCATGAGTGCTTGGCGGCCTCATTTCAATCAAACTGAAGTATTTGTGGTCAGTGCCTGTTTGATTTTTGTGGTTTCAATTTGTTGCATTTGTTTAGCAAGACGCGGGCATATGGTTATGCCCCTTCGCTTATTAATAACCACATTTCTTTTTGTTTCTTATTGGGTGGCGATAACCGGAACCGGCTTTTACGATCCTATTCTAGATTTAGTTTTTGTTGCCCTTGTGTTAGCAGCGATGTATTTAACACTTTTAGATGTTGTGCTCGCTATTGCATCACATATCGGCATGCTTTTATTTTTGTACTTTGGTCAATTGGCTGATATTTTGTTGATCCGCATGCCTGCCCCAACCGTTGATAGATTGGTTTTTAAATGTATCTCTGTCATTGTTATTGCGATTGTTTCTCGCTCAGTCGTCTTACGAATCATCCGTCAAACCTCTTGGCTTACTCGCTTAAATGATGAACTCCAAACCATTCATGGCCATTTAGAAGCTAAAGTAAGTGAAAGAACCGATGCTTTAAACGATGCTCTTGAAAAGGCGGAGCAGGCAAACCGAGCCAAGTCGGAATTTTTAGCCAATATGAGCCATGAATTGCGTACGCCGCTCAACGCGATTATCGGTTATAGTGAATTGTTAGAGGAAGAAATCGAAGAGGAAGTGATGGTGGACCAGACCGCATCGATTCTGCTAAAAGACGTCAATCGGATCGAATTCTCTGGGCGCCACCTGCTAGGCTTGATCAATAATTTGCTTGACCTTTCAAAAATAGAAGCCCGCAAAATGACGGTTGATATGCATGAGGTCAATATCTTTCAAATCATTGAAGAGGTGACAGACCATATCGAGCCTTTGATCGAGACCAATCACAATAGCTTTGAGGTGGTGAACCAGTTAAAAACATTTTCCGCCACCACAGATGGGCAAAAGGTGAAACAGGTGTTGATTAATCTGTTAAGCAACGCCTTCAAGTTTACGCAAAATGGATCGGTCATTTTAGCTGTTCATTCGATGCATTACGGTGAAGCTGAGATGTTGGAGTTTTCGGTTTCTGACAATGGGAGGGGGATTTCTAATGAATTTTTACCCAAGATATTTGATCCTTTTCTGCAGGACGAGCAGCCGGAACCGATTTTCACAAATGGCACAGGATTGGGTCTGACCATATCAAAGCAATTTGCCCAATTATTGGGTGGGGATCTTGTTGTTGAGTCTGAATTGAATGCTGGGAGCAAATTTACGCTAAAGATCATGCGTTATTGTAGCTCTGACACTTGTAATGACAGTCTTCTGAAAGAAGAGCCAGAGAGGGTAGAGAGAAACAAGTAATAGTTGTTGGCAAAGATTTTGGTTAAGGTAAGCGTTTTTGCTAGGTCATGCAATTTTGGGTTTAGTGCGGTAAATTACCTGACCAATTCGCTGGCATCGGCCGCAAAATTATTTGGGAGATCAAAGACCACGAACAATGGCAAAACCCTCTTTTTCCAAAGCCTTATGGCAGATTTATAATCGTCCTGATCGTCCTCTGCCATTTGCTTACGGTGGTAATTTGCCTTGGGATGAACCGGAATTCTCTGCCCGAATGTTACGCGAGCATCTTACCCAAGACCATGGCGCAGCATCCCGTAAGTCGGGTGAGATTACACAACAAATAGAATGGATTTATAAAAAATTAGGGCTGGCACCAAGCGATCATCTGCTTGATGTAACTTGCGGCCCTGGACTATACGCTGTCCAATTTGCCCAGAAGGGAATTCGGGTGACAGGGACCGATTTCGGCCCAGCAGCTCTCGAGTATGCGCGTGGCTTAGTCCAAACACAGAATGTAACCGACTTGGTTAAAATAATAGATACCGATGTCCGAACGTGGGAGTATCCGCGGGCAACTTACGACGGTGCCATGCTCATCTATGGTCAGTTGGCGGTGATGAGCCCTGACGAAGCTCAGACGGTGCTGAACGGCATATACCAATCTTTAAAACCGGGTAGCAAATTGGTTGTAGAGCTACTCAATCAGGATCGGGCAGATAAAAAAGATAGTACGTGGTGGTATACGGACGAAAAGCGGCTTTGGGGTGATGCGCCCTTTCTACTTTTGGGTGAAAGGAAATGGTACCCAGATGAGCTTTTATCAATGGAGCGGTATTACACGGTTCATTTAGAAACCGGTGAGATCGACGAAGTGATTTTGTGTGATCAGACGTATTCGGTAGATACCGTTAAATCGATGATGCACCAAGCTGGTTTTTCAGATGTTGCAATCTACCCCGCATGGGATACAGTGCCCCTTTACGATGCGGACGAATGGATCGTCTATGTGGCCACAAAATAAATTAATTAGCGCAAAATAGCAGGCCAATCGGCCGATTACAAAGAACAAATTATGAAAATCCTCTTTATCTCCGCAGAAGTTTATCCCTTTGCCAAACGTGGTGGCCTAGCTGATGTTGTGGGCTCTTTGCCAAAAGAGCTTGTTAAGATGGGGCATGACGTTCGGGTCGTGATTCCCGCGTACAATGACATTGAACGAAACTATGCGACAGGAGATTTAGACATCGAGCCGATGCCGATTCATCTCAGCGTTCAGGTAGATGGCATCTACACGGAAGCTGGTGCTTTTAGCGGCAAACTGCCCGGCACAGAAATCCCGATCTATTTTATCGCCCACCAACTGCTTTTAGGGCGGCCGGAAATCTACGGATACCCTGATGATGTCTATCGCTTTGCATTCTTTAGCAAGGCGGGATTGCAGCTGATGGTTGAAACTCTTGATTGGACCCCGGATATTGTGCATGCTCATGATTGGCACACCGCACCGGCCGTTACCTGGCTGGCCACCGCTGGGCAATCGGACCAACGATATGCGGATATTAAAACCCTTTTTACCATTCACAACTTAGCCCACCACGGCAAAGCGAAATGGCATATCTTTAACTATTTGCAACTTCATACCCACTCTCTAGAAGAAGAAGCGTATGACGAGGTTAATTTTATGGGACGGGGCATTTACCATGCACATAAAGTTAATACTGTTAGCCCTACATATGCGGGCGAGATTGTAACCCGCGCCGGTGGCACCGGTCTAAGCGGCTTGTTGCAACATCGTGGCAGCGATGTTTCAGGGATATTAAACGGCCTAGATACCGAAGTTTGGAATCCGGCGAAAGATAAAAATTTAAAAGCCCGTTTTTCCGTAGGCAAAATCGCCCCGCGTAAAAAGAATAAGGCTGAATTGCAAAAACAACTTGGGCTTGAACTCAACCCTGATGTGCCGATGATGGCGATGATCTCCCGATTAGATCATCAAAAAGGGCTAGATTTAATGGGTGAGGTTGTTTATCGCTTAATGGAAGGGGAAAGCGGCCCTGTGCAAATGGTTTTACTAGGTAGCGGGCAACCTGAATACGAAGAGATGTTTAGGCAATTTGCTGATCGTTACCCAGGAAAAATGGCGGCCGTATTTGCTTATCGTGCAGATTTGGCCCCGCTCATTTATGGGGGAAGTGATATGTTTCTAATGCCTTCATTGTTTGAACCCTGCGGTTTAGGCCAACTAATTTCCATGCGATATGGCAGCGTTCCCATTGTGCGGGCGACGGGCGGTTTGGCCGATACGGTGGAGGATGGGGAGACCGGATTTGTCTTTGACACCTATACGACCAATTCTTTTTGGCATGCTGTACAAAGGGCCATTTACGTTTATAATACCGACCAGCCACTTTGGAAAAAGATACAGAAAAGCGGAATGAAGCAAGATTTTTCATGGGGGCAATCCGCATTAAGATACGAGCAGCTCTACAAATCGATGGTTGATTAGAAACGGCCGAAAATAAAAGCCAGTAGGAAAACATTATGATAAAGAGCCTGACAGGAATGAAGGCGTTTTGGGTTGTCTGGATCGGGCAGCTGATTTCACTAATATCTACATCGATGGTTAATTTTGGCTTGACCATCTGGGCCTATGAAACGACCGGCTTGGCGACCGCTTTGGCCTTGGTCGGTGTTTTCTTCATGGTACCGTTGCTCGTCTTTAGCCCGTTTGCAGGGGTTATCGTAGATCGCTCAAATCGCAAGCTGATGATGATAATTAGTGATGCCGGGGCTGGTATCGCCACGATTCTGATTTTGATCTTGTTTTCGACTGGGCGACTTGAAGTTTGGCACCTCTATATTTCCGCTCTTGTTGTGGGTACATCTCAAACGTTACAGTGGCCGGCCATGTCATCCGCAATTACGACCATGCTGCCTAAAGAGCAATACGGCCGAGCCCATGGCCTAATTTCGCTGGCAGATGGTGGATCCAGCGTGTTCGGGCCGATTTTGGCCGCTGCCGTTTATGGATTAGCTGGATTAGGCGTCATTTTATGGCTCGACATCTTTACTTTTTCTATTGCCATTCTCTCGCTGATATTGGTTGTCATTCCTCAGCCGGTCGTTTCGGCCGAGGGAGCCGCGAGCCAAGGCAGCTTCCTAAAAGAATCTACCTATGGTTTTAGATATATTTGGAGCCGGAAATCTTTGTTGGGGCTTCAGATGGTCTTCATGTTTGGCAACTTCTTTGCCACGATGTCCTATACCCTATTGGCTCCTTTAATTTTGGCGCGTACCGGGAACAATGAAATCATATTAGGCACGGTTCAGTCGATTGGTGCGATTGGCGGCTTGGCAGGTGGGCTTCTCATGAGTTGGTGGGGCGGTCCTAAAAAATTAGTCAACGGGGTGCTTTGGGGCTGGGTCTTTACCGGTATGTTTGCGATCCCGATGGGGTTTTCCCAAACTATTTTGTTTTGGTCAATTGTTTCCTTTTTGGCAGCAATGGTGATTCCTGTGCTCAACGGGTCGAACCAAGCGATATGGCAGCGTAAGGTGCCGGCCGATATTCAAGGGCGTGTCTTTTCGATTCGGCGTATGATCGCTTGGATGGTCAACCCCGTTGCCGCATTGTTAGCCGGTGTGATGGCCGACCAATATTTTGAGCCAGCCATGATGGAAGGTGGCGCCTTAGTTGATCGCTTCAGCTGGGCGGTAGGTTCAGGCCCGGGTGCGGGTATGTCGCTTATTTGGATTGTGGCTGGGTTTGGTGCGATCTTAGTCGCATTGGCTGCATTCACATTTCCTGTTGTACGCAACGTAGACGATTTACTACCTGACGCGGCCGAATAAAAAGCTGCAAAGTGGACCCACATCATAAAAAGATACGTAAGCTCGGCTGGGGCCCTACTTCTGCATTTTATCCATAGTTGTGTCTACTTGATCCCCAAGGTCACTCTCAAGCCCTTGCCCCAATTGTTTCATAAACTTGCCAACCGCTTTGGGGTCATTTTCATCGATTTGAGCCAGTGCGGTCGGGTCAGATAGGGCGTCTAGGCGGCTCTTATCCCCTTTTGCCAATGCAATGCGGCCGATTTTGCGAACGGTGTCGCTGCTTGAACAAGCTGTGCAAAGATGTTGTTCCGCCTGTGCGTAGGCGCCAAAACTTTTATAAGTTAGGCTAAAAGTCGTTTGGCACTTGTTGCATTTAAAATCATAGCTTGGCATATCGCCGATTATATTTTGAAAGCGACTTAAAAAACAAACCCCTGACA
>JAHDEB010000026.1:0-5660 GCA_020629055.1 Chloroflexota bacterium | reverse complement strand
ATAATGGTTAAGCTATGGTTATTAAAAGAAATCAAAAGAAATAACGTAATATTCGGTTAGTACACTGGTCATAGTTAAGGACAGGCAAGGTCGTTCGCACAGGGTTTTGCAGCAATGAAAACCGGTAACTTTCGAAATGAATCGTTGGTTAAGTGAAGTGCGAAAATTCTTTCTCCTTTAACTAAAATTATCCAACAAAACAAGTTCGCAGAATAAACATTTTGTGAATATTCCTAGAGTTATCCATATTACGGCATGTCAGTGTATAATAGTCAAAAATCTAGTACCAGAGTCACGACTCTTCAGACAGCAAAAGTTATGGATCAAGACGACCTCGAAGGAAAATCCCAAGCGGAAAGGCTCGAAGCCCTCTATCAAATAAGCTCTCGGCTTGGCAGTACGTTGGATCTGCAAGAACTGCTAAATCTTGTTATCGATTCAGTTATTCAGCTAACGGGCGCAGAGCGCGGATTCATCGTTCTTATCGATGAATGGGGCCGCCTGCAAACGATGGCAGCACGTTTTAACGACGATACTGAAATCGACGAAAACAAAATTCCAGTTAGCCGAACCATTGTGCAACGTGTGGTTGCCACCGGTGAATCAATAGTCACCAGCAATGCGCAAGACGATCCCCGTTTTGGAGATCGCGCCAGTGTCATCGGTTATCAATTCCGATCGATCATGTGTGCACCGCTAAAAGCGCGTGGCAAGGTTGCTGGTGCGGTATTTGTTGACAACCGTTTGATGAGCGGTGTTTTTAATGACGATGATCTTGATCTGTTGGTGACGTTTGCGAATCAAGCGGCGATGGCGATTGACAATGCTCAGTTGTTCCAACAAACGGACCAAGAGTTGAATCGTCGTGTTGAAGAGCTAACGCTTTTCCAAAGTATTGACCGCGAACTACACAAGTCGCTCGATATGCAACAGACGCTGGACTTGGTGTTAAATTGGGCCGTTCGGCTGACAGATGCTGAATGGGGCGCGGTCGGTTTAATCGAAAAAAATGAGGCCAGAATTTCGGCCGAGCGTGTGCTTCTTGTCTTCTCTTTTGAAGGGGACGAAGAAAACTCGCTGCAAGGTAACAAAATCGCTTTGGACCACCCGACGGTGTCCGAAGTTTTACAAACTGAAGATACGGTACATGTGCGCCAAACGACGGCCGAAGAAACATTGGGTGACAATGCTGGGTTTGCTCAGCTCGCAGTTCCCATTCGGCTAGATGGCAAAGTAATCGGGATTATTATTCTCGAAAGCAACTACTCGACCCGCTTTGGGGATGGTGATGTTGATTTTGCCAATCGTCTGTCAGACCGCGCGGCTGTGGCTGTCGGAAACTCTCGCTTGTATTTGCGACTGCAAAAAGCGATTGAAGCACGTAACACCTTTATTTCGTTGATGACCCACGAGTTGCGTATCCCTTTGACATCGATTCGAGGATATGCTGACTTGCTGGCCCGCCAATTGGTTGGCCCGTTAACGGATCAGCAATCGAATTTTATTGAAATTATCCGCCGCAATATTTCACGGATGAGCGGTTTGATTAGCGACCTTTCTGATATTAATCGGATGGAAGCGAACCGGATGGCACTTGACATCTATAACTTTGATATGTCAACGGCCGTCGATGAAGTTGTGAATCGCTTTAGAACAGACATTGAAGCGAAAGGGCAAACGATCGCGGTTGATTTGCCACCTAATCCGGTACATGCTCGTGCCGACTATGCCAAAACCACACAAGTTTTGGGCAACTTGGTCAGTAATGCTCATCGCTACACCCCAGAAGGTGGCACAGTCACCATTAAGCTTTCTGCGAGTGCTGATAGTGATGAATATTTGCGGATCGAAGTAGTCGATAACGGATTGGGTATGAACGAGGCTGAACTGGCTCGTGCGTTAGAAATGTTTTTCCGGTCTGAGAACCCTCAGGTTCGTGAACAGGCCGGTTGGGGACTTGGACTCTCTGTGGCGGATATGCTTGTGCGCCGGATGCGCGGCCGATTGATTTTGGAAAGCATCCCGGGACAAGGAACCCGAGCCATCGTATTTTTGCCCCAGGCAAATGTGATGAGATAAGAATTTAATCGAATGGGGTAGGCTGTGCCATTCGTTTTGTGTCTAAATCAAAACGAATTGACTCCGTGAAGAGGTATTATGAACGAAGTGACCGATGCAAGAAAACTATTATTGAGCTATGACATGAAGCCGGAAGCGGGGCAAGAATACTACCAGTTTGTACTGGGGCGTTATGTGCCTATTATGCAGACCCTTGGGCTTGAAATGGCAGAAGCTTGGCACACCGCTTATGGAAATGGGCCGGACCGTATGCTGGTTTTTGTGGCTCAAGATGTATCAACCATGGACGACCTAGTCGAAAATGAAACTTGGCACGCGCTTAATGCTCAGCTCCTGAAATTTGTAACAGAGTTCCGCTATAAAGTGGTACGTTATAAGCAAGGATTCCAACTTTAAATCGGTGACTCAGTATTTGGTTCGCTTCACTGTTCAGTAGGTCGGTGGCTTCTGCCATCAACCGACCTACTGAATTCCGAGTAACGAAGTGGACTGAACACTCTCCTCTACTTCGGCCGGTAGCTGATTAATCTCTGTAATCGCCTGCAGTTGATCTCTCGCCTCCTCTAGCCTATCAGACCGGATTAATTCCAAAATATCAGAATCAACAACTTCATACCAACGCTTTTTGCGCTCTTGAAACGATCTATGAGTTTGCTTCATAGACGGCCGGATCGATTGTAACCAGTCGAGATAAGTTTTGTATTCAGGGCCAAACTCATTTTCCAGCTTTTGGCGCAGCCGTACTGAAAATGCAGGGGCGGCCCCGCTGGTTGAAATAGAAATGGTGAGTGGCCCTTGGCGAATGACTGAGCCTGCAACGTAGTTACAGCGCGGAATATCATCCATCACATTGACCAGGCAGTTTTCATGAACCCCTTCGGCCCATATGCGGCAATCTTCTAACGGGGTAAAGCGTTCTGACAATACAAAGAAAGCCCCCTTTAGGTCTCCCGGCTGGTAATTGCGGGCCAACCAGATAAACGCCCCTTGCTCCGCTAAATCATGCAGATTTGAGGTCAGTTCAGGGGCGATGACGGTTAAATTTGCTCCAACTTCGAGCAACCCTTTGACCTTAAATTCAGCCTCGTGAGAGCCGCCGATAACGATACAGTGTTTTTTGTCTAATCCGACTAGAAAAATTGGATATGGTTTCATGAATTGATTTCAGCTTTTAGCCTTTGGCTTTCCGCTGCATATTTATGCCGTCTTTAATTTGGTAAGTTGTGAGGTGTGGATGCCGCACTCCGTTTTTTGAGTGCCTGCCCATCGGCCGGACCGTTCGCCGCCGCCTGCGGCCGTTTTCGCTGTACAAGGCCAGCAGCCGATACTGGCATAGCCTTCATCGTGCAGCTTGTTGGTGGGCAACTGGTGTTTTTTGATATAACCCAACACACGGTCACGGGGCCAAGTTGCAAGCGGGGCGAGCTTGACCAATTGATTCGTGTCATCCCAACTGACAACCGGCGTTGTGGCTCGGCCGCCCCCTTGGTCACGCCGGATGCCGGTGATCCAACCCCGTTTGTCGGCCAAATATCGGCGCAACGGCTCCACTTTGCGTAGATGGCAGCATAATCCCGGTTCGCTTTGCCAAAGATCAGGGCCAAATCTCTTGGCTTGATCACCCAAACTTAATCCTGAGTGGACCTCTTCGATCGAAAGCCCCAACCTGCCTTGTAACTGATCACGTAGATGGTGCGTGTCATTAAAATGTAGATCGGTTTCTAAATAAAAGATCCTGATTTGATGCGGCCTGATTTCACTGAGCATATGCATAAGTACAATGCCCGAAAGGCCAAATCCGGTAGACAGCGCCAAATCTTGGCCTAGATTTGTATTCGCCCAGCGAAGCAAGGCTTGAGGCGATTCTGCTTCGAAACGGTCGTTAAGCGCCTTTATGTTTGACGGAAACCAGCGGGTGGGGGGGATATTTGTGGTCATATGATTCTCCTTTAAATTACTCTGGCGAGACATTTTTTCCTGTTTGATGATGTCATTGCTTAAAGGCAGACACTTTTTCGTATGTTTGGCTCACTTTTTTGTCGGTGAGCAATTTTTTAGCTTTGCTGAAGCCGGCCGGAATGTTGTCTTCTAATCCAACTAAGCTGAGCAGGGTACCGGCCGTTAGCGCCACCTGATCGAGGGCACTGCCACGTTCACCATCGATGACTGCATGGTTAATGGCGGCATGTTGGCCCACATCGGCCGGAACTGTGATGCGTTCTCGCTCATCCAAACCAACATCGGCCGGTGAAAGCGTTAAGTCCGCCTTGGGCGACGTACCGATGATTTTTGTGCGTCGGCCGGAAGCCATTTCAATTGAGCCTTCCTCACCTTGAATCATCCAACTTTGATTTGCCCCGGTTTGGCAGCTACGAATCCGCTCCATGTAGTTGGCATGGAAGAATCCGCTGACTTGAAACGGGGCGTTGGCAGGGTTAAAAAGTTTCTCGATGGTGTTGCAAACGGTGCGTAGCCCAAAAAGATGGCGGATGGCCATAAATTCGACCCAGGTTGGGAAGAATCGGCTGATGTCTAAAAACCCAAACCCCACTGTGTTAATCATTTTCTCGGCCGCTTGTGGGTCGAGGTCGGCCGCAATGCCAAGTTTACGTAGCAGCTGACCGGGGGTGATTCCACTTTTTGTGGGGACATTTTCACCACCGTGTAGCACCACCGGCACACCGGCCGTCAGCAAGGTGAGCGCCACGGCCGGAGCCAATTGGGCCGTCTTCGACTTGCCGTTGTATGGGCATGCGATGTCTAGCAGATTGGGTAAGCCTGGGTTGATTTGGGTCATAAACTCGTCCCGAATGACATCGGTAAAGCCATTGATTTCATCAACCCCTTCTCCTTTTACCCGTTGGGTCAGCAACAGCGCCCCGATTTGGGCCTGGGCGGCGGTGCGGTCGAGCATCATTCGCATACAGCTTACCGATTCGTCATAGGTCAGGTCACGTTTAAGCCGTTCACCCCGGCCGGTTGCTCGCAGAAACTGCTGAAATTCGACGCTCATCTTAAACGGGTTCTGCGACAGGGGCAGTTTGAACCAAGACGGCCAAACTTTGGCGCTGGTCGGCCGATGTCTGTGCGATATCGGTGACCTGTTTGCCAAGTGTTCGTCCGTTGTCAGCCAAGAGGCTCGATTCGACCGCCGAGAAGGATTCGGCCGTATTGGGGGTCGTTAATCGGTCTGGGAAGCGGACCTCAACCTCCTCTTCATTGATGATGAGATCGGCTTGTGACCTTAGGAGCTGGGCCGCTTGTTGTACCCGATCCAACACAAAAGAGAGTCGTGTTTCTAGGGTGTTCGTGTCTGTGGGCCAGTCTCGCTTGTGTTTATACACAATGCCCGGACGACCATCTGCTAAATCTAAAGCGTAATCGCCTTCGTGCCCCATTAGCAGCAAACCGGGGCCGTTGGGGACATGGCGATAATCCGCCACATCGATTAATAATCCTTTTAAAGCATCTTCTTGAATCCAACGATGAAAAACCGGTATGAGCCCTTTTAGGTCAACGGCTGATTGGATAAATAGTTTGACTTGAATTTTGTTTGGTAACATGATTTTTCTCAGACTTTT
>JAHDEB010000025.1 GCA_020629055.1 Chloroflexota bacterium | reverse complement strand
CCGGCAAAACCACGGCCGAGGTATCGATTGCTGATGTTCAGGCTGAACTCAAACGGCAGGGCGTGCGAATTCATTAACTGGTCTTAAAAGTTGAGGATATAGGATGAGAAAGGTTGAAGAAGTGGTTTGGGGCAGTTTGGTTGCTGATGCAGCGTCGATGGGTTTCCATTGGCTGTATGATCAAGATCGATTGAAAAACGCGGCCGGAACCCGGCCGGAATTTCATGATCCAGATCCTTCTTTATATGAGCTGAATCACCAGCAAGATTCAACTTTTGTTCATCACAATAAAAAAGCGGGTGATATTACCCAGTATGCTGAGCAACTTTTGGTGATGGTCAGAGCCTTAGTCAACAATCATGGTGAGTATAGCCAAGCTGAATTTGAAAAAGAGTTTGCTCGCTTTTTTGGACCCGGCGGGCCGTATGTTGGATACATCGATCGGCCGACTGAAGTTGTTTTATACAATCTGAAAAAACGGGAACGAGATGCTTATGCCGATGCCAGATCCTTTGAAAATGGCTTAACGGAAGAAGAGAAAGGGGTGCTAGAAGATGAGGTCATGGTCAAGTTTAAATTCTATGATGATGGCATGACCTTGGAAGAAAACCTTGAACTTTTAGATCGCTGGGTTTTGATTAAGCAAGATTACAAGCGGGATGCAGAAAAGGACAAAAAGCGGATCGAGTATTGTCGAAACATGTTTAATGTCGTCTTGTCCAGCAAACAGTATCTCTGCGGCGATGTAGGAGATGACCAGTTCCCTGCGATTGTTAAGTTGCCGCCGATTGTGGCGTTGTATCATGACAAAGAGAACTTTACTGAGATGGTTGATGTTAGCACACGGTTGACCAATAACAATGATGTCGCCGTCAGCTATGCCAAGGTGTATGCGGCTATGTTAGCGGCCGCTATCGAGACAAAAAATAAAAACGCGGTTATTGAAGCCGCACGAGAAAGTGCTACACCTGAGATTCTAGAGATGATTGAAGCAGCCCTGAGTATGGTTGGAAAACCTAATAGAGAGATTGCTCACCACTTTGGCCTGAGCTGTCATTTACCCTATGGTCTGCCCCAGAATATTCATTTAATCGCCAATTGCGACAATTATACAGACGCTGTGCGTATGAATATTTTGGCAGCAGGTGACAACGCCGGTCGATCAATCATGATCGGTGCAATTTACGCAGCACTTTATGGCATTGGCTCCGATAATGGGGTTCCGCTTGAATGGATTGATCGTTTATCGAGAAAACAGGAATTTAGCGAGCTTCTAGCAAAAATTTAGCGGCAGACTAAACTTGGGCAAAACTGTTTTTTAAAAAGAGAGGAAAAATGAAAATCCTAATCGTTGGTGGAAACGGGGCTATCGGGAAAAAAGTGAGCGCTCATCTAGCCCAGAAGCATGAGCTTGTGATTGCCGGCCGAACATCGGGCGATGTCCAAGTCGAAATCGCAGATAGTGGCTCGATTCAAACGATGTTTGAGAAGGTTGGCAAAGTCGACGCAATCGTCTGCATCGCGGGTGAAGCGAAATGGGGGACGTTTGAGAGCCTAACCGAAGAGGATTACGATGTCGGCCTGCGTAGCAAACTGATGGGACAAGTTAACTTGGTCCGTATCGGCAAAGATTATTTAAATGAAAATGGATCGATCACCCTATCAACCGGTATCTTGGCCGATCATCCCGTGTTGCTAACCGCCAGTGCTGCGATGGTAAACGGGGGCATTCATAGTTTTGTTAAGGCGGTTTCGTTGGAGCTGATGGGAATATGTCGTATCAATGTGGTTTCATCCGGATTGGTTGAAGATTCCGTTGACCGATATGCAGAATTCTTCCCTGGTCATAATCCGATCGCTATGCCAAAAGTGGTAAACGGCTATGTCAAAAGCATTTTGGGTCACGAGACCGGTCAGATTATTCGGATGTACGATAACAATTAGGTCTATAAAGGGATAAAGAAGAAAAAGATGAACATTGGATTTGTAGGAGCAGGAACAATCGCATCTGCTATGGTTCAAGGCTTGGCTTCTGGTAACCACCAGATTGTGATTTCGGAGCGTAACCGAACCATTTCGGCCGAACTCAGTCAGAAATACTCAAACGTAAACGTCGCAGATAATCAAACGGTCATCGACAAAAGCGACGTTGTGATCATCTGCTTGCTGGCTGATGTTGCAAAGTCTATCTTGCCAACGCTTACCTTTCGCCCTGACCAAAAGATTTTATCCGTCATGGTCGGCTTCAGTTTTGAAGAATTGTCTTCACTGGTGTCTCCGGCCGTGTATGAAGCGGTATTTATCCCGTATCCATTTATCAAACGAGGCAACTCTCCATTACTCGTTTACCCACAATCCGACACACTGCAAGCCTTGTTTGGGGAGCAGAACGAGCTGATTAAAATGCAGAGCGAAGCTGACCTGCAATCCTATTTGGCGGCGCAAGCGATCTTGCTTCCGACAGTTAACCTTCTAAACAACTCGGTAGAGTGGCTCCAAAAACGAGTTGGTGATACGGTATCGGCCGAAAAGTTTATTCGCTTGTTGGTCGGTGGCTACCTGACGGCCGAATCGCTAGACCAACCGGGCATCTTGGCAGAGGCGATGGTTGATCTTGGAACCGAAGGGGGGCTAAATGCCCAACTGCGAGATCATTTCGCTCAGCATGGTGTGTATGATGCCCTGGAAGACGGGTTAGACCAGTTAGAAAAGCGGCTAAGTGATTAGCCCGACTAAATTATATCAATCCCTCGAGCAATATTTGCCGTCCTGAATCGCACCTAAATAGCATCGTTTATCTTGGAGGAAACATGGGAACCACCCCCTTAACCGTCGACGAAATTTATGATTTAGCCTACCGATGTCTAACCAGCAATGGGTGTGACGACGCTAATGCCTCGGCCGCAGCGCGTACCATTAGCACGGCCGAGCGTGATGGGGCTGTTTCGCACGGATTATTCCGTTTGCCCGGCTACATCAAATCTCTACGCAGTGGCAAGGTGAATGGGCAAGCCAAACCGAAAGCGGAAAACCTGACCCCTGCCGCCATCCGTCTCGATGGGGACAATGGATTTGCTCCCCTGGCGATCGAAACCGGAACCCCTCTGCTGGCCGCGGCCGCTGATGAGTATGGGATCGCTGTTTTAACGATCCGCAACAGCTTCCATTTTGCTGCGCTTTGGCCAGAAGTAGAAGCTTTGGCGGAAAGAAATTTAGTCGGCCTCGCTTGTACCGTCCATACCCCGATGGTGGCTCCGTTTGGGGCAAAGCAAGCCTTCTTCAGCACCAACCCGATCTCGTTTGCTTACCCTCGGCCGGGCAAAGATCCCTACGTGTTCGACATGGCGACGGCGGCTAAAGCGCGCGGTGATATCGGTGTAGCCGCCCGTGATGGGCATGAATTACCGCCAGGCGTCGGGTTAGACGCTGATGGCAATCCGACGACCGATGCGAAGAAAATCCATCAGGGTGGGGTGATTTTGCCGTTTGGTGGGTATAAGGGCTCCGCAATCGCTACCATGATTGAACTGCTGGCGGCCGGATTGGTCGGCGACTACTTTAGCTATGAAGCGGCCGAAGCGGATAACAAAGATGGTGGTCCTGCGCGCGGCGGTGAATTTATTATGGCGATGTCCCCTAAAATTTTGGCCGGGATGGGTTGGAGCGAGCATAGTGAAGATTTCCTGACCCGTTTAGAAAGCATGGATGGAATACGGATGCCGGGCCAACGTCGATTTGACAATCGATTATCCGATGCCCCTCGAGAAATAAATGCAGAGCTAGTTGAACAGTTGAACGGTTTGATTTAAGACAACGTACTGATTCAGCAGCCACCATATCCCACATGAATAAGCGTGTTTCGTGGAGCGTAAAAGGTCGACAGTTGCTAAATCTAACGTTCCACGCAACTCGCTTTAAATAAACAAGCTATGACCCAAAAAACTGACATCCTGATAATCGGCGGCGGTGTAATCGGTGTTTGCACCGCCCTATATTTAACTCGGGCCGGTCACCAAGTGACCCTAGTAGAAAAAGACGAGCTCTGTGCGGGGGCTTCGCGCGGCAATGCCTGTTGGGTAGCGGCCGGATACGCGCTCCCCACGGCGGCTCCGGGCGTCCTCAGCCAAGGGTTAAAATGGATGCTGGACCCCGGCAGCCCGTTTTATATCAAGCCTCGCTTGAATCTAGATTTGGTTAGATGGCTTTTAAATTTTCGTGCGGCCTGTACCCATGAACAGATGATGGAAGGGGCGAAAACACTGCTGCAGCTCAACTCCCACAGCATTCAAATGTTTCGTGACTTGGCGGCCGATCCAGACCTCGAATTTGGTTATGTCGAAGCGGGGCTGTTGCACCTCCATCTTTCAGAAAAATACCGCAAATTGGGTGAAGAATCGGCCGAGCTCATGCGCGGGATGGGGATGGAAGTGATTTCGATGGGGCGCGATGGGCTCGAAGAACTTGAGCCAAAATTAAAAGAGGGGATTAACTCTGGCGTTTTTTATCCAGAGCATGCTCATTTGAACCCGATGCAGCTGGTACAGGTCATCGGGGACCAAGCGGAGAAAGAAGGGGCTAAAATTATGCTGCATACTGAGGTCACCGGCTTTAAAAAGAGCGGTGGGCGCATTGCTGAGATTCACACCACCAATGGCACCCTTGAACCCGATGAGGTGGTTTTGGCGGCCGGGGCTTGGTCATCGATTTTGGCGAAGCGCTTGGGGGCACCGATTTTGATGGAACCGGCCAAAGGGTACAGCGTTACGGTTAAGAAACGATCGGCCGATCAGGGCCCTAGTCGTCCATTGTCGATCGATGATACAAAAGTTGCCGTTACCCCTCTGGGCGGCGATAAATTTCGCTTTAGCAGCACGCTTGAACTGGCAGGCTTCGATCCCTCAATTAATCAAACACGGCTAGATGTCAATTATCAATCGTTGCAGCAGGTTTTGCCCGATATGGAGCTGCTTGATGGAGAGGAGCCGTGGTCCGGCTATCGGCCGCTAACGCCGGATGGTTTACCGTATATCGGCCGGTCAGAACAGGTCGAGAATCTTGTTTTTGCAACAGGGCACGGCATGTTGGGGATCACCCATGGGCCAATTACAGGTAAGTTAGTCACCGAGATATTGACGGGGCAAACACCCTCTATCGATCTTACACCAATGCGGCCAGATCGTTTCTAGCTAGCACATCGTTTTACACTCTTAAGTGTGGGCATCGGCAAAGCGACCGATGGCAAAACGACCACAAACATTGTTCCTACATCTTTTGTGCTTTGCACATGTATTTCCCCACACATGATCTTGACCAGCTGATGTGAAATAGCCAACCCTAAACCGCTTCCGTCATGCTGACGCGTAAAGCTATTATCCTCTTGTTCAAAACGGTTGAATAAATGGGGTAAAAACTTTGAATCAATCCCAACACCGGTATCGGTAACTGTAAACGAGATGCTTGAACCACCCTCTTTATCGGGCCCGGCTTCCTTGACCTGTAAAGCTACGCTTCCCTCATTTGTAAATTTGACCGCATTCGACAATAAATTGATGAGCACTTGCTGCACTTTTTGCCGGTCAAGCTCATAAAGATTTTCGTTGAAGGCCTCCCCCACAATGTCTAAGTCAAACGCTAGACCTTTTGAAACCATCTGGGGCTTCACCGAGATAACAACTTCTTCGATTATTTTTGGCAATGCATGGTACCCACTATCTATTTCCATTTTCCCCGAATCAATCTTTGATATGTCAAGAATGTTGTTGATTAAATAGAGTAGGTTTTTACCGGATGAGGTGATTTTATTGATATCGATGACGACTTCGTTTGCAACCGCTTGATTATCAAACTCAGAAATCGTTTCACTAATCAGTTCACTGTACCCGATGATCGCATTCAACGGTGTACGCAGTTCATGACTCATATTAGCCAGGAATTGGCTTTTCGCCTTGTTCGCAGCCTCCGCCCGATTCCGTTCAGAATAATACTGTTCTGTTCGCTGGCTCACGATCTCTTCTAAATTGGTTTGATACCGCACAAGTTCTGACCGATTTTGAATAAGCTCATTGACCGTAATCATCAAGATCGTTGCTGTGATGGTCAAAATGACCCCGTCAATCACAACGTCATCTAGTGTTGGCATTTTATGACTTGTTTCAAAAAGTCCGTTGGTGACTGCATAAAAAAAGACGAAGTTCAAGACCACACCGGTCCCTGCAATAAAGAAAAGGGTGCGCCTGCCTAAAAAGACAGAAGCGATAACGAGGGCGACATAAAAGAGTTGGGCTACCGGATCGTAAATACTGGTATTCAGTGTGTAGATGGCGGTAATTGCAACGCTTAGAATGCAGCTTATAAAAAGGCCCATCGCGGTTTTAACCCAATCTCGGGTCATCAAGTGCTTGCAAGTGACAAAAATGATCGAGCAAAAGACGCACAGCCTGGCTGCAATATAAGTCTGGGTTGTTGAAAAGAATGGCACATCGAATGCGGCAAAAACCTTTGCCCCCCATGAATAGAATATCGCCAAAGAGACCGTGACAATAATCCCCACGGTAAATGTGCGGTCGATGAGGCGCAATGTATAGGCTTGGGTCGATTCTTTTTCCGGGGTTGAATCTATTCTCTCTTCAGACATTGTTCGTTAGTGTAAAGTCTAGAAACCTGTTGGTACATAGGCCGCTTGGAATGGGTCAACTGTGTTTATGGTAAATCGAGATAGCTCGTATTTACTCGATCTTAATTGTCGATCATTGCAGACCCTTCTATATTCTTGTTCCCTTATAACATTACATTCCCGTTGGTATTAATGTTAAACTTCTAAATAATCCTAAAAAGGCGAATTTATGCAGGAATTAGATAAAGATTTAAGTATTGTTGTGCCGGTCTATAACGAGGAAGAAAGCCTAGTTTCTCTACACACGGAAATTACCCAAGCGATGAAGGATACCGACATCGATTATGAAGTGATTTATGTGGATGACGGGAGCAAAGACCGGAGCGTTGAAATCATTACCCAGCTTCACGCAGATGACCCGCGTGTTGTTCTGGTATCTTTCCGACGTAATTTTGGTCAAACGGCCGGTTTTTCGGCCGGCTTTGATACCTCAACGGGCCATGTCGTCGTAACGCTAGACGCAGATGGGCAAAATGATCCTGCAGATATCCCAGCCATGATGGCGAAGCTCGAAGAGACCGGGGCTGATGTTGTCAACGGGTGGCGCGTCAATCGACAAGATGGCTTTTTATTACGCAAACTCCCCTCAAAAATCGCCAACTGGATGATTGCTCGTTTTTCGGGGGTCAAGCTACATGACCGGGGCTGTTCGATGCGGGCTTTTAAAAATGAAGTTGTACGCGATCTACGCCTTTATGGGGAGATGCATCGCTTTATACCGGAAATGGTTAACAACGCCGGTTATACCATGGTCGAAGTGCCCGTCAATCACCGGCCGCGTGTCGCCGGGGTTTCCAAATATGGTATCTCCCGCACCTTTAGAGTTTTGCTCGATTTGGTCACTGTCCTGTTCTTGCGTTCCTATGCAGACCGGCCGATGCATATTCTTGGTTGGATCGGTATCGGCTCTGGCTTTGGTGGATTAGCGATATTGGGCGTTTTGGGATTTAGGAAAGCGTACAAAGGGCTGTTTGTTAGCCTAGAGGCGTTTCACGCATACCAAATTGGTGCTCGCCCCCTTTTCTTGCTTGGTATACTGGCAATCATTTTAGGCGTACAGTTTCTAGTAACCGGGCTGGTCGCAGAACTGGTCGTGCGGACATACTATGAAAGCCAAAATAAAACAGTCTATAAAGTTAAAACGATTCTTGGGAAAGATATGCCCCAACGCCCACTATAAGCCGGTCCCCGTAATTTCAGGCGGATAGAGGGTTTGGCGAAGTAAAAACAAAAGCCAATAGAACAGAACCATAGATGTGCCTTGTACCACAAAAAAGGGGCCGACATCAGGCATCGATGAAATATGGGAGCCATACGGACTGATTTGAATAATTCCCGTAAGCAGCAGCAGATAACAAACGGCACACATCCCTCCGATAATGCCGGGGATCCAAAATCGGCGCGGGGGTAAGGTGGAGACGATCCAAACGGCCAAAGCGACCGAAATCATCATAGCCAATGATTGTGCTCCCCAAGGGCCTATTGAAAATAAATCGAGCATAAGCCCGCCGATAAAGGCCCAAACCAATCCATCTGATAAGCCTCGTAACATGCCCCAAGCGATCGCACAAAGTACAACCGGCTGTATGACTTGCCCTAAAAATGGCAAGACGGTTAATACGCTGACTTGTAGTATCACCAAAATAAGCAGAATGGGGATCGCGACGAGTGTAGAACGGTTCATGTTTGTGGCTGTTTATTGATTTTGACCAAGAGGGTCTTCAAACGGGGTAATGTCGTCTTTTGGAAAATCAGTAATCACAAAGATTCGTTCAAGGTCGCTAAAGTTGACTTCTGACTGCACGATGGCTCGTTGCAAAATATCTGCATCGCTTCGTTCCACTTCGGTTACCCGGCCGATGACAAGACCGCGTGGAAATCGGCCGACAAGAATCCCCTGATCAAACTGTCCAATCAGCCCCGATGTTAAAACAACATCACCGATTTCTACGTTTGCTTCTAGTGGAATCCAGTCCATTTCCATCCCTTGACCAGACCCTGTGCCGTGTACCAAACCGGTCGCCCGAGAACTGCTAAGTCGCCCGGGTACGCCGCTGGCGTTATCGATAACTAGAATCACCATTGCGGAATCTGGGGTTGTTCTGAAGACTTGGCCAACCAATCCCTGATCACTATCGACCGGCATACCCACCTGAACCCCGTCATTGGTCCCTCGATTAATCAAAATACTGCGGAACAACGGGTTCGTCTCCCGGCCGATCACATCTGCCAATATCCGTTGATTTTCAGGGGAGTCAGTCGCGTAATCAAACAGTCGGCGTAGGACCTCCAGCTCTCCCTCGTTTTCGCGCAGAACTTGATTCTCACGCTGAAGCTGAGCCACTTGCCCTTGTAGCTTTTCGATTTCTTCGATGGCGAGCTGGACATTCGCTGGTGCAGCCAAAACGTCCGAAACCGTATCGGCCGAAGGGGCTAACCAAGAGTTGACTGTAGATATGGGATCACGAACAAGTGAGAGTAGGCCCGGCGTGTTGCCCGTGGTATCGACAATAAATAAGAATACGGCGATACCAACAAGTGAAATGATTAATCCCAGGCGGACGTTTGATTGGGTTGGCATGGTTAATTATGAATGTGTAATTGTTTAGCAGCACCAAAGGCTTATCAACAGATTGGTACAGTTTGACACAAGGATGAGCGTTCGACGTAAGCTTAGCGCTAAAAACTGCCCCAATCTAGGGGCAAAAATAACTCTGCTGAACAATTACGTGAATAAAAAAAGGATGCCCAGCTAAACCCGTCATCCTTTTTAATGCTTAAACCAAATTGTCTAGGGGATGGCTTTATTTCAAGCGGCGGCTTCGATCATCAGTTGCCAAAACTCGGCTCCAATAGTCAAAGTCTTCTAGCACCGTGCCTGCCCCGCGGGCCACACACGTCATCGGGTCATCGGCTACCCAAACCCGAATTTTAACCGAGTCTTCAATTCGATCGTCTAGACCACGAATTTTGGCGCCACCACCAGCCAAGCAAATGCCTGACTCCATGAGGTCAGCCACCAATTCTGGCGGCGTTTCATCGATGGCGTCTTTTACCGTATCAACAATCACATTGATACTGGGGGCCATCGCTTCACGCAGTTCGATACTACTAATTTCAACAGATTGGGGGAGCCCATTAATCAAGTTGCGACCACGTAATGTAATGGTCCTCTCTTCTGGTAATGGGAAAGCAGATCCGGCCGCAATTTTTGCCCGTTCCGCCATTCGCTCGCCAATCATCAAATTATATTTGTTACGGGCATAGGCGACGATATCTTCGTCCATCTCGTCACCCGCCACACGCACTGACCGACGGACAACCACGCCACCCATCGAGAAGATGGCAACCTCGGTCGTTCCACCCCCGATATCAACAATCATGCTACCGCGTGATTCCATAATCGGCAGGCCGGCCCCAATCGCGGCCGCAACCGGCTCTTCGATCAGGTAGGCTTCACGTGCACCCGCCGCAATCGCAGCGTCACGTACCGCCCTTTCTTCCACCTCGGTTACACCGGCAGGTATACCAACAACCACGCGGGGGCGTGGAAAAGGGGTCAAAAGCTGTTCATGGACTTTGTTGATGAAATAGTTCAACATCGCTTCGGTGATTTCAAATTCCGAAATCACCCCATCACGAAGGGGACGAATGGCGATAATATCGGCCGGGGTCCGACCAACCATTTCTTTTGCCTCAGCACCAACGGCCAAAGGTTCGCGAGTACGCTTACGAATGGCAACCCAGGATGGTTCGTTAATGATGATCCCCCGGTCTCTGACACTGACCAAGGTGTTTGCTGTTCCCAAGTCAATACCGACGTCTTGGGAAAATAGCCCCAGAATCCAATCTAGAGGGCGAAATGAGCTTAAAAATGAAAACAATCTTTTATCCGTTTAATGCGAAATTTCTGAAGATTTCAGAACCGCAGAATTATACCATCGTGTAAACAGTTTAACATGGGCTGACGGCCAGTAGTCACCCGGTTGCCACCCTTTTTATCCAGATCATAACCGAATTTTTAAACTAAAGACACGGAATGACCCAGAATGATCTAGATTGAAATAAAAAAACGGCATAGGCGCAAAAAAAAAGCCCAGCTCAGGAGCTGGGCTTTACACGAATTTAGGGTGATTTTCTAACCATCGTTAGCCGATTCATCCAGAATTTGATCAACTAAACCATATTCCATCGCTTCGGCCGCGCTCATGTAAATATCACGATCGGTGTCCGTCACAATTTTGTCTAATGGCTGTTTTGTGTGTTTCGACAAAATGCCATTTAGCGATGTCCGTAAACGGAGAATCTCTTGTGCCTGAATCTGAATGTCAGAAGCTTGGCCCTGAGCACCACCCAAAGGTTGATGCATATGGATCGTGGCGTTTGGCAAGGCGTAACGCATACCGGGTTCACCCGCGGTGAGCAACACGGTACCAAAGCTGGCGGTAAAACCGACGGCTACGGTCGAAACGGGGCAGGAAATCGCCTGCATCGTGTCATAAATTGCCATGCCGGCGTAAACTGCGCCACCGGGTGAATTGATATAAAAACGGATCGGCTTGGCAGGGTCTTCCCGGGCTAAAACCAATAATTGGGCAACGATCGCATTCGCAACTTGATCGTTAATGGGGGTGCCTAGCATTACAATCCGCTCTTTAAACAAAAGCGAATAAATGTCCATCGTCCGTTCACCTCGCGGTGTCGATTCGATGACATAGGGTATTACTGAAGATGGGAGCATGTGATCCACGCTGGCTAACTCCTTATTGAGACAGGCTTCTTAGCATAATGATTCTTTTCATTAAATCGCCTGATTATGTTTATGAATGAGTCGGGATAATCCCGGATGTTAAGACATCGACCGATAGATTTTACCAGCGACACAATAACTGGAACAGGGGTAATTGGTTCCTTTTTAACAAAAAAAGCGTTACCCGAGCCGGATAACGCTTTAAATATTACACTCAGGATATAAACGTTACATTAGGTTGAACATTAATATCTTATCAGGATTTAGAAATTACTCGGCCGCAGCTTCTTCAACTGGCGCTTCATCCGCGCTTTCACCCGCGTCTTCTTCGGCCGCTTCTGCCTCTGCTTTGGCTTCAGCTTCTTTCGCCTCGGCTGCAGCTTTTAGCTCGTCTAAATCTGGGGCGCTGCCTGAAAGGATCGCTTCGATACGGTCGAACGCTTTGCGCACCATAAGCTCATTGCTCATGCGTTGCATGCTTTCGCCGCTCATTAAAACTTGGCGCATCGATTCACGCATTTCATCTTCCATTTCGCTGCCAAAGCTTTCTAGACGTTCATCAACGAGCTCATCAAGCTCTTCTTGCTCTAGGCGTAGATATTCGGCCGAAATAAATTCACGAAGCAGCAAGCCGTTTTCCAAATTCTTGGTAGCGTCTTCACGCCAATTCTCTTTAATTTGGTCTTCGCTTTCCCCTTGCATGTTCATGTAGTCTTCCCACTTCCAACCATAAGATGAAATCTGTTGTTTAAATCCTTCTAGTCGGTCGTCAAGTTCTGCATCTACAGCACCTGGTGGGTAAACTGAATTGGCACCCTCTTTTAGGTCTTCGACCCATTGGTCCAAAACTTCACCACGGAACGTTTCAAACGCAGCATCCTCAAGCGTTTTGCGGGTCTTTGCCTTGAAGTCTTCGAGGTCGTCATAACCGTCTTCTTTAACCAACTCGTCTGTTAGTTCAGGAATAATCCGGCTATTAAGCTCTAGAACATCTAAATTAAAGTTAATTTGGCGCCCTGCAAAATCACTGATTTCATAATCATCTGGATAAGTGATTGAAAATTCAGTTGAATCGCCAACAGATTTGCCTACAAGATTAGGGACAAACTCTGTGCCTGGGAAAGTTTTTTCTGCGTCAAGAAGCATTTCGATGCCGTCAGCTTCTTCAAAGAAGGTTTCTGGCTCGTCACTCTCAGCGCCTTCGGCCGCTTCTGCGAAAACACCTTTTCCGGAAATTTTAATCATGTCGCCGTTGTCGGCCGCACGATCTTCAATCGGTTCCGTTGTTGTTTTACGCTCGATAAATGCATCAATTGATTCTTGAACCGCATCATCAGACACTTCTGGTTGTTCAAGTTCACGGCGCAGTTCCCGATAGTCACCTAGCGTTACAACCGGCTCCAGTGGCACAACAATGTCGATTTTAGTTGGCTCAATTTCCATATCGGTCAATGACGGCCGTGCATATGGAATAATTTCTTCTTGTTGCATCGCTTCAAAGATCACATCATTCAACATGTCTTCGATAGCTTGTGCTCGCAAGCTTTCTTCGCCCATGCGTTGTGCAACAACTCTGAACGGGGCTTTTCCTGGTCGGAAACCAGGAACCCGCATATTTTTTGCCAATTTACGGGCGATCTTTTTCATTTCGCCGACGACTCTCTTGTCATCTACTTCAATGCTCATCGCCATTTGGCGCTGCTCATCTTCTTGTTTTGTAACTGTTAGTGTCACTGTGCACCTCTTTAACTGCTCTTTTTGAAACCTTTCTGCTCGGTTTTTAGCCAATCGTGCAAAAAAAATCTTTTAGGGAATACGTTTGCAGGATGGCTGGTAAGATGATTTTTATTAATGCGGCAATTCTTGAACTGCCGTAAATCACCCAAGATATAAAAAAGCGTTGCAATTGCAACGCTTTTTTATTCTAAAAGTGTGAGGAAGGAGGGACTCGAACCCTCACGCCGTAAGGCACATGATCCTAAGTCAAGCGCGTCTGCCAATTCCGCCACTTCCCCATTTTCTTAGGAACGCAAAATTATAACTTTCCCAATTCTGTTTTTCAACCCATCTACAACCACCATTGCAATTTAATACAATTTTATGATGATTAATTCTTCCATATACCCGAATATCAGCTTCAAAGCAGCCAAAATATATCATTTGGGGCCGTTCTGGAACATATTTTGTGGTTTGTAGTGTTATTAAAAGAAAAAGCGCGCCTTACAACATGACTATCAGTGGAGGGTAAATTAAGATTTCTCTGAGTAATCAAGTTACATTTACTAACATTTAGGATGCAGTGACCGTCTTGGTAGGTATAATTCAGCGTGGAGTAAACTGTTTTTCTATGTCTGGTCAAGTTTTATGGGATGTTTAAGGTCAGAATTTAGACAAATACATTAGGCTTTGCTTGCTGCAACCCAGCTCCGCCAATAACAATCAGCTTTTCAATGAAGAAAAACTTTGAAGAAAAACTTTGGCGAAACGGTTGGGTTTAATCGTTAACTTTCACTGTGGCACCGAGACCAAACAATAGCCGTCCGAATTGTTTTTCAAGTAATTTATGAACCAAAGATTTAATTTATACCAATTAATTTTACTTTTAGGCATCACCGCCGTCCTGTCTGCATGTCAAGGGGCAGGCGGTGCATTTGGGCCGGTGAAACCTACACCCACGCTCGTAGGAATCTTTGACCAACAATCTGTCCCCGTAAATTTTGAGACACTCAATTCAGATCCCTCTATCTTTATAGATAAATACATTCAGGTAACCGGCCGCTATATCCCCTTGCGCCAACAATCTTGCGAACGTCAGCGAGGGCCTTCTGTCGACTGGTTTTTAATTTCTGATGAATTAGAGATGAACATGAGCGGTTTCAGCTCTGTTGTTGAAATAGTGCCGGAGCAGGCGTTTTTTACCGTTGAAGGGATATGGCGCCGCTATGACGGCCCTGTGGGTTGCGCAAAGGATCCTACCGATGAAACGGTGTGGTATTTAGAAATCGTACGGATTATCGACCCGAATCCGATTATCGCCAGTGCCTTCTCATCAAATGGAGAGCGTATTATTAGTCAACCGACTGTGGTTTCAAATGATCCCGCTTCCGAGGCCGAAAGTACACCAACTGGAGGAGGGGCGACCGCTACCCCAAGTATTCCAGCCACGGCAACGGCCACACCGTCACCGAATGCCAATAACGCCAGCCCAACCCCATCAACCCCAACGCCTACGATAGAAGCGATACCAACCCGTACAGAATCAACCCCGATCCCTACCTCAACGCTAGATTCTGGCTCAAGCAGCAATGAGCCAACCGAAACCCCAACTCTTTCAGCCGGTGAACAGCAGGTTACCCCAACGGTAACGATGACGCCTACGACGACTGATGGTTCTGGTGGTGGATTGGGTGAAACTGAAAAAGGTACGCCAAACCCATCTACACCTGTTCCGGAACCTGGCGGAAACTATCCATACCCTTAGGTGTTCTATAACACGAATAAATTTTATGCTTAACTTCAATGCAGATGCACCCGCACCCACCAATTTTGATGAGCCATCTTGGTGGTTCGTTTTTAGTAACCGCAAGCTTTTGGTTTTTGTCGACCCTGAAAACCGCCGGAAAATCACCTCTCTACCGCTTGTTTCTACACCAGATGATGCCCTCGGCATACCAACTGTCCGTCGCAACTTTATGGGAATATTAGACGGTGTTGGCTGTTGGGAAGCGGAAGTTGATGAGCAGATAGAATTAACCGCTGATCAGTCATTTGTGAACCCAAGGTTTTTATTTGGACAAGTGGATGACATGCTGCGCCGTGTAGCATTTAGGGCGATTTTTGTGAGTGACTGGGATCGCAATAATCAATTTTGCGGCCGCTGCTCTACCGAAATGGAATATGGAAACGATCGATCTCGGGTTTGCCCAAACTGCAAGTTAACCAGATACGTTCGCTTATCACCTGCCGTGATTATGATGGTGCGCAAAGGCAATAAAATTCTGCTCGGCCGCAACGAACGGCATCCGGCCGGCTTTTACAGTATCTTGGCCGGATTTGTGGATCCTGGGGAAAGCTTGGAAGAAACGGTCGCCCGAGAAGTAAAAGAAGAAGTGGGTTTAAACGTTAAAAACATCTCTTACTTTGGCAGTGAAGTTTGGCCGTTCCCTGACTCCTTGATGTTAGGGTTCATGTGTGACTATGATTCTGGTGAAATTGTGCTTGAAGATGAGATTACAGAGGCTGATTGGTATGCGGCCGACGAATTGCCTGACAATATTCCAACCGGCGACATAAGTATCGCTGGCCGTTTGATCGAACATTTCATCGCTGAAACAAGTTAAACGCCACCCACATTTTTAATTAAATTAGACGCGGCCGCTCGAGAGAGCGGTCTTTTTGTTCTTTGTTTTACACACTTTACGTTCTGTTTTCTCTCCCCTTGCGCCCCCTTCACCAAAACATAACAGCGTCTTTACTGACTCTAAATATTTTTAGATTAACATTAAATACATAGTACAGTTAGAACAAACCAACTCCTTTTTCCTCCTTCTTTTTGACCGGACTTTCGATTATCGATTTCCGGTCATTTTTTTGCCTATCGCTCGCCTACAAGCCCAACTTTTGTAAAAAGCCAAGGTCCAACCAAACTAACAAAAAACCCAACTAGCCCATAACGTACAAAGCGGAGTAAAGCGTATAACGGTTCGCCTTCATCTGGGAAGATCGCCTTTAAGCCCTCAAATAACACAAGAACAATGATGGCACCAAAAACAAATCGGCCGATCTTTTGCCCCAATGTGCCTGCTGTTGTAAAAGGGATACCTGCTGTGTAAAGAATCGCTACCCCGCACCACATCGCCCATAAAACGGCCGAGGCTGCGATAATGTCTCCATTGGGGATAGTGAAGCAAAGCGTTAGGGCTAATGCCGTTGCCATAATCAGATGCTGCGTGAGTGAGCGTTTTTGTAGCCATGCTTCAACCTGATCAAGAAAGTTAACGTAAATGACCAGCAGCCCGATCCCTAATCCCCAACCAACGATCACTTGAAGTGGAAAGTGAACCCCTAGGTAGATGCGCGAAAAGCCAATAAGAAAGGCGATAAGAATGGCCGCTGCCCAGCCCCAAGTTTTTTTGATGTGATGGGCGAGGATCCCAAATATAATGGTGCTCGCCTGTGCGTGGTTGCTGGGCATCCCTTGCCCATATTCTTCGATGAGGCCAACAGCCGGGTTGATTTCAAATGGACGAGGTTGAGCAGTAAACTCTTTGAGACTCACGTTCAGTAGCGTTGACAGTAAATATGCAACTGCAACGCGAATGCCTAAACGGGTGTCAATACACCAAAAAAGCAGGGGGAACAAGAGCAGGTAAAATTCTTGATCCCCAAAAAAGGTAACAAACTTAAAAAACGCCGCTCCGGCATCCCCACCCAACTGCTGTATCGACAGCATCCATTCAATCGCATTCTGAAATCCTGATTCCATTTTTCCCTAACCCTGCTTGATGTTTGTTAGGATAATTGGGAACAATCACCTAATGACTGTTTTTACCGCCCTTAGTCGATTTTGACCAGCGAGAATGAATCCATAAACCAGCCGTTATTTTCAACCGCGAATCGGCCGCGTGCGACTAAGGCGACTTGAACCGTTTTGGGTTCAGAGATTTCAAACACAAAGGCATATCGATTGCGTTCGCCGATTTCGACAACGCGCCATGCCGTTTGGCTGCCATTGAGCAAAAAGCTTAACTCGGCCGCGAGTGGGTCATCTGCAAATATTTTTTCACCGTTCGAGCCATATCCTTTAATGACGTCTGGGTAAACATTTACCGTGAACTGATATTTTCCGGCCTCAAGCTGATGTGCCTGAGAGAATCTAAAGCTAATGGCGCCTGATCCCTTAAAGATTTTGACCGCGTGGTCCCCATCTACAAAGAAATCGTTGTGCTCGCTGCTAGGTACGTTTGATTTAGGAAGGACGCGAACTTCTGGCCGAACCCATTCATCCCAAACTTCATCGCCAAACCCTGTCCGGCCGGTGTCCCATTCGAAGCCCCAATTATTTGGTAATTGAAGTTCCGGCACACCATTTTGATTGTAATGCCCATCTTCAAATGATGGATTAAACAAAATGTTGGTACCAACTGGGCGTGGAACCACCGTCTCTAAAAATACCGGTGTGAGCGTGGCTGCAACACTTGTACTAGCTGGTAACGGGGTATTTGTGGGGATCGGGGTTCGGGTTGGTGGCGTCGTGCTTGTCGGGAAAGGGGTACGCGTGGCGGTTGGTATAAGTGTTGGGAACGGTGTGTTTGTCGGGATAGGGGTATAAACAAACTGCCCAACTTCTGTAGGAACAACCAATTGCTGTGCGATGGGTGTAAATGTGGGCAGTAAGAAGTTCTCTGGTGTTGGGGTAGGCGTTTCCGGTACTAATTTAGCAGCTACGGCTAAAGTTGGCAGCGGAGCAACTTCAACTGACTCTGGCTGCGTTAAACAACCTGTTAAAAGAACAAGTAAAAATAGAATCGTAGCAGGAGCCCATTTTGATCGAATGTTTTGTAATCGCATGCGTTTCACCTCTGTCACTTTTCTAAAGTTTACTCTATTTTACATAAAATTTGTGAATTTAGTTTTTCACAACTTCTGTACCACCGGTTGCTTTACAAATATAGATGTGTGGCTGCATGTCTGTCACATTGAAATAATCGGCCGCAACTTCGGTCGCAAATCTCTCTGCTTGCTCTTCTTGAACCAAGGCGACAACGCACCCACCAAAGCCACCACCGGTCATACGTGCACCGTAACAACCTTTGGTCTCTTGCGCCAGTGCTGCCATTAAATCTAGATCTCGGTTGGTAACCTCAAAATTATCTCGCAAGCTGTCATGGCTGGCATTCATGAAAAGCCCCATAATGTGCGGATCTTGATTTTGCATCGCTGACATCGCTTGAATGACGCGATCATTTTCACTAACGACATGAATGGCACGGCGTAGAAGTGTCTTATCTAACCCGATTGAATTCTTTTGTAGTGTGACTTTGTCTAGATCCCGCAGAAACTCAACACCAAAATGCTTGGCGGCCGCTTCACATTCGTTCCGACGATCATTGTAACCTGATCCCGTATGGGTGTGGCGCGTCATTGTGTCTAAGATAACGATGCTGGTTTTGGGGGGAAGGGGGACAAGTTGAGTTGATAGATCACGACAATCGATCATTAGGGCATGATCTTGAGCCGCACTCGCTGAAATCATTTGGTCCATAATGCCGGTATTTGCACCCGCCCAGTCATTCTCCGCCCGCTGCCCTATTCTTGCCATCTGAGGAGCATTCCACTCTGTATTTGAAATCGCCATAAATGCCATTGCGGTCGCCATTTCAAGGGCGGCTGATGATGACAAGCCGGCGCCAACAGGGATATCGCTGGTTAAAACACCTTCCCAGCCAGATAGTTCAAAACCTTCTTCCAACAAAGCCCAAGTGACCCCTTTGACGTATTCTCCCCATCCTTGACCCGGTTTCCCTAAATTGCTGATTTCAAAATCAATAGGATCATCCATTTCTAGAGAGTGCGCTGAGACACGCCCATCTTCTCGCGGCCGGATTGCCAGCCAGACCGCGCGATCAATCGCCATAGGCATCACAAACCCATCGTTGTAGTCAGTATGCTCACCAATAAGATTAACTCGGCCGGGGGCGCGGATAACAAAGGCGGGCTGTTCGCCAAATTTTTCTTCAAATCTTTGTTGTACAAGTTTTTTTAGGTTCATTGAAATACCTTTAATAGTTGTGAAGTCTGAAATTTGGTGGGGTGTTTAGGATGTTATTGATAACGAAAGGCTCCCAGATTGTGTAAGTCGAAATCGTAACACAAAGCCGAGAATTGTCGATTTTTCAAATATTAAAAATGTAGAGAAAAATAAACTTTCCGACGTTACTAGATGACGGGTAGTTAACGCCGCAAGTGGCTACGAAAATTGGATAGAAGAGAGTTGGTGTCTGAGGATTGGCCCTGTTTTTGCTCTTAATTGAGCCTTTTACCGATTATAAACCATGAAAAATACAATAATTTACGCGGCCGTAATGGATATCGTCATATTTCTACTTGATAATTTACGAAGCTGTTTGTTTATTTTCTTGCAGCGACGAAGTAAAAGTTTATGTCAGCTGATTTTTTACCCCCCGACCCTAATTCCGTCAATATTCCGCAGCCTGCGCCGGAGCCGGCCTTGTACGAGCGGCCGATTGACCGTATCCTGATCCGAATTGGAGAGCTATTTACGCGTTATTTCACGTTGATCGCTTTTGCAGTTGGGTTTGTTGTGATTTGTGGTTTGGTGGCTGTTGGTGGTCTATTTATGGTTTATGAAGTTGGGGAACGCTTTAATGAGCTAGAGATCAAAAATCATCAGAAACAGATCTTTTTAGAGCAGCAGCTTGAGAAATCGAGTGAAATTGATGAACCCGAGAGCTCAAAACAAGCGGATGAGAGCGATTGGTTTATAGTGGTTGACGAAACCGAACCGCTATCGGCTGAAACGGACCCAGCCGATGCAAGCTTAGATGAAGCCGGTAGTTTTCAGCAGACTGAGAGTGCGGATGGTAGCCAACAGTTTGTAAAAACAGATGAGCCTGAATCTGATCTCCCTGTGAAAGCTATTCCTGAAGAAGACCTAACGGTTATTAATTAAAACAGTTTTGCCTACATCCCGAGACCTATGCAACCGTACCGAGCCTAATCACTCTTTTGTACTCTCCCAGCTATCCCCGTTGATAAATGCATATAAAAGTTAAGAAAGTTTGAGGCTAGCCTAAGCGTCATATAAGCATGGTCTAAACGACACATAAAAACGTTAGCTTATCGATTGACACACCTTCTCGTCGCTTAATAGAATCCAATAGTCAGTTTTTAGCGTATGCATTAATATGCTGGAGTTTTAGTTCAGCAAAATCAGTTGTTATAGAAAACTATATTTATTGGCAGAACCAGATGCCGCGCTTACTGGGTTTTTAACATCTTGGTTCGTTGATCGTTCAAGCGGCATCGCCGTTCGACATGATAAAGATATTACAGTTTGATGAATTGCTGCGTAGTTTGGTAATTTATTTAAATTGATCGTCATCAATAAAGCTCATCAGTTCACATCGAACTATTCATTCACTTAGGTAATCGTATGTCACAAAATTCAAATTCATCAAAATTGGTCACTGTTGTTTTGGGAGCATTGTTGTTCTCGCTGATTGGCGTTTTTCTTGGCGCAATATTTGTTCCAGGATTAAGCCAGCGTTTTTTAGACCCGATGCGCTCTGCAACGGCCGTACCTGGTGAAGTCACTGAAATTCAGGTTCTGAACGATGTGCCAACCGAAGTGGCTCCTGTTGAAATAACTGAAGCAGAGGTTGTTGAACCGATTGTCTCTTCTAATGAAGCAGACAATGGTGTGATACAAAGTGGTGATATTGAAGCCGATGTAGATGGTACCCCCGCAATCTCTGCTTTAAATTCAGCAAGGTCTACGGATCAATTGCAAGATACATTGGTTGGCATTTATCAAGAGGTCAATCCTTCAGTTGTTCATATTTTCGCTTTGGCTCAAAACTTGGCATTGGGATCAGGGACCGGCTTCGTGATTGATGATGAGGGACACATCTTGACCAATAATCATGTGATCGCCAACGCAGAAGAGCTTGAGATTAAATTCCCCGGCGGGTTCCGGACCAATGCAACGGTCATCGGTACAGATCAAGATGCTGACGTTGCTGTCATCAAGGTAGATCGTTTGCCTGAAGGAACACGGCCGCTAACGTTGGGTAATTCAACTGATTTACAAGTTGGTGAGTTTGTCGTCGCAATCGGTAATCCATTTGGACAAGATAGCTCGATGTCTTTGGGGATTGTAAGCGCCGTCGGCCGTGGATTGCCATCGGATCGTCAACTTCCTGGTGGTGGCAGCTATCAGTTGCCAGACGCAATCCAGATTGATGCTCCGATTAATCCTGGAAATTCAGGTGGCCCTTTATTAAATATGGACGGTGAGGTTGTGGGTATCAATGCCCGCATCTTTAGTGAAACCGGTGCCAATTCTGGCGTAGGCTTTTCGATTCCTATAGACATCGTTGAGCGTATGCTTCCCTCTTTGATCGCCGAAGGTTCATATACCTATCCATTTGTTGGTGTTTCGGTATCTTCAGATTTCGGATTAGATCAAGCTCAATTTTACGGTCTTGATCGCACAACGGGTGCATATGTAACCGGTTTGGTCGAAGGTGGCCCTGCGGCCGAAGCTGGATTTAGATCAGCAACCAATGAAGATGCGACCGCAGGTGACCTGATTGTGGCGATTAATGATATACCGGTGAATACATTTGAAGATATGATCAGCTATTTGTACCTAAATACATCTCCTGGTGATTCGATCACAGTGACTGTTTTGCGTGATGGTGAGCCGGTAGATCTAACATTAACTTTAGCTGAACGACCGTAATAAGAACGACTGATAAGCAGTCTTTATTTAAACGAAGTTGCTTTAGCCTTTGGCTATTGTAATTTTCCTCCTTTTTCCTCCCTTTGGCTTACCCCCGGACGTGCCCAACGTTCGGGGGTTTTTCTTTTGGGTCACAAGGCGGAAAATGGTACCGTAGGATAAAGGTCTTTGATATTTGCATTCCAGTTCGTGAAGATACTAAAATCGGTGCAACTGGGGTAAGGCTGACGCGTAATGGTTTGCGGATCAGCTTTGATCTTATACCAATTCAATCAAGCAGAAGGCCAAACTAATCTTTGGTCAACATAATCACATTGGAGAAATTAAAATGGATGCATTAATCGCACAAATCGTAGAAAAAACCGGAGTTTCAGAAGAAATTGCAGGAACCATCGTTGATATGGTTATCGATAACGTAAAAGAGCAGTTACCTGAAAGCATGCAAGGTATGGTTGATTCGTATCTTGGTGGCGGCGGAGATGCCGGGGGTGCTTTGGGTGGCGGCTTAGGTGGAATGCTGGGTGGATTACTCAAGAAATAATTGAATCTGGTAATTACCAGATGATCTGATAAAACAGGTGGCTGGGTGAAGTTTCACTCGGCCACCTGTTTTTTTTATGTCTATCGAACGTTTTGTTACCCGATTAAGCCGTTTCTCTCCTCCCCCTAATTGCATCAACCCTTGGCGCGGCCGATCAGCGGCGGCGAAGTTGCGCAAAAGTAATTTAACAGCGTATTTCAATCAGATGGCTGCATTTAGTCCGACGATGTTGCTGGTTGGGGAAGCCCCTGGCTATCGGGGGTGTGGCTTAACCGGCATCCCGTTTACGAGCGAAAGAATTTTGGTTGAAGGGGCGGCCGGGCTATTTGGCGACGATTCTAATTTTCATATCGTAGGCCAGGAAAGCAAACCAATTAGCGAAGCTTCTGCAACGATGGTCTGGGATGCGCTTGAGCAAACTACAGGGCGGTTGCCTTTGATCTGGAATGCATTTCCATTTCATCCACATCATGCTGGAGACAAAAACAGCAATCGAGCACCAAATCGGGCCGAGTTAGAAATTGGCCATATGTTTTTACGGAATCTGCTAAAATCATTTCCTGAAATTGATTGTATTGTTGCAGTTGGTAATCGAGCTGATCAGATGTTGACCCGATTCGGTCTCGTTCACCATAAAGTGCGTCATCCTTCGCATGGGGGGAAGCGCGATTTTGTGGCTGGGTTAAGTAACATCTTTATTGAATCACAGCACTTACTAAAGGAAAAAGATGGAGAAAAACACTGAAGCTGCTCTCGAAAATAAACCGATCTTTTTAAAGTTAGGGGGGTCGCTACTAACTGATAAAACCGGATTTGAACAAGTTCGTGAAGATGTTTTAAATCGAGTTGCGGCCGAAATCGCCTCTGCCCGACTTGAACGTCCTAATTTACGCTTGGTGCTGGGGCATGGCAGCGGATCTTTTGGACATGTGCACGCCAGCAAGCATGGCACCAGACAAGGAGTCAACACTGTAGAAGAGTGGCAGGGTTTTGCCATTGTTAGTGATTCCGCTTTACGCTTAAACCGAATCGTCGTTCATGCCCTTTTAGATAAAGGGGTTCCTGCGGTTTCGATTAGCCCTTCAGCTTCGGCCGTTGTTCAAGACGGGCAAGTAAAATATTTGGGCACAGCGTCATTGACGGCTGCATTAAATGCAGGTTTGGTGCCAGTGATTCATGGTGATGTGGCCTTCGATCAAATTCGAGGGGGGACTATCTTGTCGACCGAAGAGGTTATGGGGTATTTGATTGATGCCCTGTCTCCCCGTACGATATTGCTCGCCGGTGAAACATCTGGGGTTTACGATGAGCAAGGGAAAGTCATTCCACGCATCACGCCACAAAATTTTGAGGAGATCAAAAGTGCATTAGGTGGGTCTCGCGGGGCTGATGTGACCGGTGGCATGGCTGCAAAGGTACAAGACGTATTGGACTTGGCGGTTGCCCAGCCGGGTATGACGGTACGCATATTCGGTGGATTAACCGACGGGGCTATCAAAAACATGCTTTTAGAATTAAGCAGTTCTGTTGGCACGGTTGTAGACGCTGGCCACTAAAGTGGGGCATAGCACGATGCATAGACACAATATTGAAGAGAAAGAAGCACGAACGTTTATTGTACTGGCGATCACAGCCGCTTTAGCGGGCTGGAATTTGGCTTTTAAGTATGGCATTGCTGGTGAGATTCCATTTGATGCGATGTTGACCGTGTGGGCCGCGGCAACGGCCGCATTACTGGCTAGTTTGTTTTGGCCTAGGAAAAACTCGATTATTAATTGGTGGAATCGATTGGTTCTGCTGACGCCATCTTTATGGTTTTTAGTCGCTTGGATGGACCTAAACTTAACGCAGTTTAGCCTTGCAGATGAATTGGCCTTCGTAATGAGCTTGGCAGTTTTATTTATTTGTGTCCCTTATACCGTTTTTTTGCTTTTAACGATTACAAATCGTGAGCTTTTTGAATTAAAGTCACCCCGATTGCGGGTTGGGTTGGTCGTCGTTGTCTTAATTATTTATGCGGTTGCCTATTTAGTAGGGATGAATCACGGTGCATTTATTACCTGCGAGCAGTTTGAATTTGCGGGGGATTTTGTGCCAGCTGACTGTCTACCAGAGGTTGAGTAAGTTGATTCTACTAGAGAATAAGTTGCGATCTTTCATAATTAATCTATACTTTCTCCCCTAAGGAGCGTGAATTGTGACACCATCTGTTCCCTCCTTACCCTATAAACCAAATTTTAAGAGATGACTTTTTTCCTAGCGCCTCGTCTTCATCAACACAGTACTATCTACTAGGTAAGAAAAGTCTTCACCATTCTATAACTACATTCCAACACGTTTAATTCCCTTATATCATAAACCTCTGCTAGTTATTTCAAAGTGGAATAATGGAATGGGGTCATGATTAAATATAAGAGAGGGTTCTTTTGTTTCGCCGTTCATCTGTAAATTTCGCCTTATTTTCCCTCATATTGGATTTGGCCTTAACCACTGGCGCAATTTCATTTGCTCTAATGATTCGGCCTAACCTGTCCGGCTTCCCCGGAATGGTTACCTACTATCGTATTACGTTCGAGCCGATTTTATTTTTAATCTTGCCGGTTATTTGGTTGGTCACGTTCCTGTCCTTTTCTGTTTATGACCCTAAAAAGCGATATCGCGTAACTGAAGAGATTCAGCAGCTCGTGTCAGCCACCGGTTTTGCCTCGCTTGTTTTCGCGGGTGTTCTTTATTTCGGTTTTCGTGAAGTATCTCGCTACCTTTTTGCGATTTTTGTTGTTACCGATCTTTTCTTGCTTATTGGCTGGCGTCTTGTTTTCCGGTGGATATACCGCATGGTCGGCCGGCAGTCGATAGATCGTCGCGCTTTGATTGTAGGAGCAGATATCTCTGGCCATCGGGTTTATGAAACGCTGACAAAGTTTGCAGATTCTGGGCTTGAGGTTGTGGGCTATATCGGTGATCGTTCGGCCGAAGCAGATGATGGATATGAGCTTTCACCGATTGGCAACATTGAAGATGTCCCCTATTTGGTTCGCAAGCTAGAAATTGATGATGTCATTATTGCTCTACCGCGTAATGCGTATGAGAAGCTCAATAAGCTCGTTCATAACCTGCATGAAATGCCAGTTAATGTACGGATTGTGCCTGACTATTTTAGTTTGGCGTTATTTCGGGCAACGGCCGAGGAATTTGCTGGGGTGCCGATGATTAATTTGCGAGCACCTGCTTTAAACGAAGTACAACGATTGACCAAGCGTCTTACCGACCTGATCTGCTCTGGACTTTTGCTTGTTGTGACCTCACCCATCATGTTGGTAACCGCTATCCTCGTGAAATACGATTCAGCAGGACCGGTATTTTACCGCCAGATGCGGGTGGGTGAGAATGGGCATACGTTCGGCATGTACAAATTCCGGTCTATGGTTGTCGACGCTGATCAAGAAGTCAATAAGATCATCAAGAAAGATGTGGATGGCAATCTGATCCATAAAACGGAAAATGACCCCCGGGTGACTAAAATCGGCAAGTTTATTCGACGCACAAGCTTGGATGAATTGCCGCAACTCATTAATGTGTTTAAAGGTGAGATGAGCTTAGTTGGCCCGCGGCCGGAAATGCCTTGGGTTATTGAAAATTATGAGCCATGGCAGCTTAAACGGCTTTCTGTACCGCAAGGTATTACCGGCTGGTGGCAGGTTAACGGCCGGTCAGACAAACCGATGCATTTGCATACTGAAGAAGACCTATACTACATTCAGAATTACACCATTTGGATGGATATTTACATCATGCTAAAAACCCCTTGGGTTATTTTGCGTGGTAAAGGCGCTTACTAGTAATTCACCTGCAAAGTTAGAAAATACCTGAGCAAGTTGGCTGAGCTGCGAGCATGAATCTTTGACCTGTAGGTCACAAGTTGGGAGAATACGCACCTGTGAATAAAACAGTGCGAAATATATGGCAATCGGCCGGTTGGAAAGGCAACACTCAGTTTTGGGTAGATGCGATTTTGCTGGGGCTGTGCTTCCCCTTTTTTCTGTTTCCCAGCCGTGTACCTAGCCTTACGGCAGCCCTCTTGATCGCTTGGGCCATTCGCTGGCTTTACGATGCTTTTTGGAACCTACAGCCGCTTAATTCTCCTTTTTCTCTTCTCGTTGTTCTTTTGGTTGGCTGGAGCATGATAGGCATGCTTGTTACGGCCGATCCTGATTTGACGTTAGACAAAGCGTTAGGGATTTTGCTGGGGGTTGCTGTTTGGCGAGCCATCGTTTTACATTTTAAAAATAAAAGCAGCCTTATTATTTTATTAGCCGCATTCATAACCTTGGGAACCGCTTTTGTAGCGATCGGCTTCCTCGCCGTTGATTGGCTTGATAAGATTCCAGCTATATCTGCGATCGTCTCTCTTTTTCCTCAGCAGATCATTTCGTTCTCTGCTATCGGCTCTGGCAACGGCGTGCAACCCAATCAGCTCGCTGGAACAATCTTATGGGTGTTTCCTGTCTCTATGTTGAGTGGGATCGCTTTGTGGCAGGGGGAAAAGCGTCCGCTAAGCTTGTCTGTTTTGTTCTTGAGCCTGATACTCATCGGCATTCTTGTGCTTTCACAATCTCGTGGTGGTTGGCTGGGGGGATTGTCTGCTTTAGGGATGGGATTATGGCTAGCAACATTTGGCCTACCCGCTTCCCATTGGGCAAAGCCTGGTCGTTTTTTGTTGCCGATTTCTATTTGTCTGGCAGGTGGCATTTTTGCAATGATAGCTGGGCCGTCTGAAGTGGTGAACCTATGGATTGACCCACCTGATGCATCCCTCGTTGGTGACTTGGGGACACTGTCTTTTCGCCAAGAAGTCTGGACATGGTCGATTCAAGCGATTCAAGACTTTTCTTTTACCGGAACTGGGCTTGGTACCTTTCGCAGGGTTGCCCACCGTTTATATCCAATTGCGATTCCGATCACATATGATATCGCTCACGCGCATAATATTTTCCTGCAAGTGGCTTTAGACGTGGGTATTCCGGGACTTATTTTTTACTTAGGGCTAATTGGACTCTTTTTTTATAACGGGATACAGATGTTGGTCAATAACCCGCGAGCAAAGGCTGTGGTTATCGGGTTGCTGATGGCACAGATCGGGTTCCATTTTTATGGGTTGGTTGATGCCGTGGCTTTGGGTGCAAAACCGGCCGTGCTATTTTGGATGCTTTTGGGGCTAATGCATGTTGTCTCGGTGATTGAATGGGATGATGAGCCATCATCTTGATCCTACAGAAATAGCCCGTTTTCGCGAATACGATACCCCGAAAAAACTTGATCAATCGCTGTATTATTCATCCGTTTGCGCAACCCTTCCCCTAACACATCTCGATAATCGGTTGTGATAACTAGATCTCCTGGCCCTTCTTGTAAATCTGGATGTAACCCTGGCCATTGTGCATGCACTTGTTCGCCGTTGACACCCCCTCCCATGAGCATCATCATGTTTCCGTGACCGTGATCGGTTCCTTTGCCAGCATTTTCGTGGATGCGTCGGCCGAATTCCGACATGACCATCACGGTGACTCGGCTATTGAGTTCACCCAGATCTTCGTAGAACGCCGCTAGGCCTTGAGCTAAGTTGGTTAGATTTCGAGCCATGAGACCTTCTGCACCACCTTGGGCCACGTGCGTGTCCCATCCACCCAGATCAACACAGGCGACTTCAACCCCAGCATCTGCATGGATCAATTGGGCCACCGTTTGCATGGCGCGGCCGAAGTTGTTGTCGCCATACGCCCGCCCGGCCGGTTTTTTCGGTTCTCGGCCGATTTTTCGCATCACTTCGAGCGAGTCAAACGTTTGAGCTGCGGCCGCCTTCAGCAGTTCGTTTTGCTGCTGGGCATATAGCTGTTGCAACATTTGGTGCAGTTGTTCAGCTGTTTCATTGCGTCCGTTGAGATGATAGTCAGCTACCGACTTCAAAGCGGTTGCAGAGATCTGGCCGGATAGCGACTGAGGTAACATTTCGCCAACTGCGATGGCGCGTAAGGCTGAATCATTTTGCGTGTCTAACGTCGCGAGATGGCGGGCCAGCCAGCCTGAATGCTCACCCGGAATCGCCCCACGTTCCATCAAATCCATCGCCTCAAAGTGAGAGCGAGTCTCATCAGGTGAGCCGGTCGCTTGAACAAACGCCATGTCCCCTGCGGTATAGATCTCTTTTAGAGGCGTTAGGGCTGGATGAAGCCCAAAGAAGCCGTTTAGGTCAACCGTTCGCTGATTGTTTTCGGCCGAAACATCATCCGGCCGGGCGATCGCAATCGTCGGCCGTTGGGAATAATATTCATCGTCGCCGTGGGGGACAACAATGTTCAACCCATCTGCTCCGCCCCGTAAAAAGACGCAGACCAACGTGTCACCGCGTGGACCGACATGTTGATCAGCCAGCTTGATTTTAGGAGCCCAAGCCGGTAGAGGGGTAATCGATTGGCCCAACATCAGCCCGGCCGCACTAAATAATCCACCACCAAGGAACTCACGTCTTGAAATTTTTTCATATCCTGCACAATGTGTTTTAGTCATTTTTAGCTCTCAGTTAACGGCTGTCAGTTGTCAGCTGTTAAATTAATTGAAATTCTGGCCCTGCGATCATGAGCCCAATCACGTCATGTAGTCGTCGTTCTTTTTCGCCTGGTTTGTCCCCAGCCAACACAAAATCGAGTAACTTCTGGCGTTCGAGATCGGCCGGTAATTGGCCCAACAATAGGGTGTAGAAAAGGTCGAGCCGATCAGCCTGGCTTTCCGCCTCCGTTAGCTCAAGCAATTCCTTTAAATCAAAGTGAACGCCATTGATTTGGTTTTGACTGAAGGCACTGGCGAAGTTCCAGCGGGCGAGCTGATTGCTCGCCCAAGCCTCCGCCACATCTGGATAACCATCGGGCGTTGGCCACATAAAGGGCATTTGTCCCATCGCTTGAAAATGAGTGTGCAGCCCTTTGCTTAGGCGGACGGAGCAATTCAAGGCTCGAATGGCTGAAACAATATAGTGGACCGGCCGTTTTAGTTTTGGAGGGGCAGTTATAAATTTTAAATTTAAGAAAATGGTGCGCAGCATCGGCCGAATTTCTCCATTTGTTTCTCGAAAAACCCGAGCAACTTCTGCGACCAGCTCGGCCGGTGGGTCGTCGGCTATAAAGCGACGAACCAATTTTGTAGCGATATGATCGGCTGTGGCGGGATGATCAACTAGAAAATCGACGAGGGTGCTGATTTCTTGCTCGCCCAATCCGGCCGGGTAGGTCTGATCAAGCACAACCTTTTCATCGTTGTCGTGATGTCGGTTATTGAAAGTGGTTTGCCACGGACGGAGCCCTTTTCGCTTGACCGTTAGGCCGCTTAAAATGCGGGCCACGTTGAGGACGTCCTCCTGATCATAGCCACCAAAGACCCCCAACGTGTGTAGCTCCATGAGCTCACGTGCGTAATTTTCATTGGGATGGTCTGCGAAATTTCGGACGTTATTGAGATAGATGAGCATGGCAGGGCTGCGGACCGATGCATGCAGCAGGTCACGGAAATTGCCCAATGCGTTCGGCCGGATTACATCTCGATCGTCTGCTATCTTAAAAAAAACGATATTTTGATTCGCTTTGGCATAAATGGTGAAATGATCGGACCAAAACTCAACCATCGCTTCATACAGCTGGCGCTCAGAATAGATTTGGCGTGCAACGGTGGCCCATATTAAATCTCGATATCCATCCCCAGAGTCGTACCCCAGCATGGAGTTAATATCTAAGTTGTAAACTGAAAGCCCTGAAATAATGAGCTCGGCCGGCGTGTCATCGATCTCGTCAGGGTGTAGCTGGGTTTCTAGCCATTGTTCCACCCCCATTTCTCGGGCTTTGGCGATATCACCCGGCCGGGGACCATATCCGGCCCGATTGAGCAAGCGCCAAAACGGATCAGCAGGGATTGCGCTAGAGGCGGCTAAGTCGATTTCTGCGGGGAGCTTTTGTGTGGCCAGTTCTCGGCCGATTACACTGCAACCACTGGCTGCCAAAGCGGAGCTGGCTAGCCCCATTTGGATAAAATGTCGTCTGTTCATAATGTTTCCGTGGGGGTCGACCCCTACACATTTTGCTGAATAGGGTTTGAATTTGGCTGAGGCATATTGATTAAAGTCGGTTGGGACTGGGTTTCATGTGGTTGAGCCGGAACCCATTTAAGCAGGGCAAAAACTCCCGCTCCGGTCGTTAAAATTAACTCGATCGGGAAGAGAAATAGCCAGCCGATAATCGGGAATAGCGCGGCCAATTTATAAGCGAGGGCTCCCATAATGACCGGCTTGAGGGGGATCGTTTCGGCCGCGCCAAACATTCGGCGGCCGATGAGAAGCGACATTCCGGCGGCACCAATCAAACTTAATAAAGCGATACATATGGCGATGGCTGCACCGATCGCGGCAAGCGGCCCACCAGACCCCATCAGCCCGGCAGCCATCAGCCCGCCAAAGGCAACAATGGGCAAACCGGTCAAGAAGCTAGCAAGGGGGGTCAGCTCAATGCGTAATCTGCTCCGTTCCGCCAACTTGGGCAAACTAAAAACAATCAGTGCAATCATGCCGGGGAAGGCGATTAAAATCCCTAAAACAATAAAAAATACGGTGTATACATCTGCAATTCCAAACATCATGTCCTCTTTTTGCTATTGGCTGTCAGTTTCAGGCGTTGGCGGTACAGGCAGCTTATTGCAGGCAGCATGTTTAAACTTGCCGGTTGCAGTCGCTTCGGCCGCTAACTCTCCATCGATATAAATTCGGCAGGTCGCCGTTCCATCTGAATTTTTTGTGTTGACTCTTAGATGCAGATGGTAGTAAGACTCCACCACAAACTCTTTGGACCAACCAGATTGCAAGTCGGCTGATTCATTTCCATTTGTCCCGTTTTTATAGCTGACACCGATTTTGGGGACAGAGCCTTCGACCTCGTATCGCACGGTGTGAGATTGCTTTTCACAAGCCAGTAAAAATAACGGAATCAGGAGCAGTAGGCTGAGTCGTTTGATATGTCCCATGATTAAAATCTCCAAAAAGCTGCGGGATGATTCTTGTCAGTCAATCGGCCCGGCAACTTGTGATAGTGCAAGATTAAAACAGCTTGGGATTGGCCAACAGTGTCTAGGCTCAGTGGTTGATATGCAGGGATGCAGGTTTTTTATGCATATTCTCACGGCCGAACGTGCAGATTTGCACAGCCCCCTATTTGTGACTCCGCTATACTATGGGTATGAGCGATTCAGCCCCATCCCACGATTTGGACACCCTGAATTTAATTGAGCCTGGCCTACTACAAGTTTTGCGCTGGTCGACCATCGTCTTTTGGGTCATTTATTTCCTGACGGTTTGTGACGCGTTAAACAGTCGGCCGCTAGAGCTCTTTTCGATATTTAATTTTGTCTTTTTTAGCGCCTTGCTCATTATTTTATATTGGCGCAAATTGCAGGTGTGGCTGGGTCATCGATTTTTGCCGGTTGCGTTAATCATCGTTTCGGCCGCGCCGATTTTAGGCGATGCGGCTGCAACCTGGTTTTATGCGTACCGGAAAATTCCACTTGCAGAAACAGACCTCGACCCAGCACGTTTGCACGTGATGTTGATTCTGCCCCTCTTGCTGATCAGCTTGCAATATTCGATGCGGACCTTAACGGTGTTTACCGCGGGAACAGTGCTTTTACCCGTCTTACTGGCGATTCCTCCCAGCCGCTTTTACGCCAATATTGTCACGCAACAATTCCGCCAAGGGGTGATTCGCTTTCTTTTGTACATGTTGGTCGGATTTATTATTAATCGCATTACCCGGCAACAAAGGGAACAGAGGCAAGAGCTCGCTGTTAAAAACGCTGAATTATCCCGTTTGACGACGTCGGTTGAAGAGCTGACGATTACCCGAGAACGGAACCGCTTGGCACGTGAGCTTCACGATACGCTCTCCCATACGCTCAGTGCGGTTAACATCCAGCTAAAGGCTCTTGAAGCTTTGATGGAGACTGACCCCCCGGCCGCAAAAGCCCGAGTGACCCAAATGCAGAATCTAACCAGGGATGGGCTAAATGAAGCGAGGCGTGCCTTGAGTGAACTGCGTGCCAAACCGATTGAAGAATTTGGTCTGGCGACTGCGCTGCGGCGACTGAGCCAACAGGCGGCCGAGCGTGGGGGATTTCAAACGCAAATCGCGATGCCGATGCAATTTGAAGGGATTCCCAATGAAACGGAGCAGCAGATTTACCGCATTGCGGAAGAAGCGTTTAATAATATCGTTCGGCATGCACAAGCGCGCCGAGTTGACCTGACGTTTGAACGCAGGGGCAACCGCCTAACGATGATGATTCAGGATGATGGGCTGGGGTTTGATGCGGCCGATCGACCTGACGGCCGGTATGGTATGATCGGCATGCAGGAGCGAGCCCGATTAATCAGTGGAAACTTGTCGTTTGATAGTCAGCCAAATAGCGGCACGACGGTACAATTGATTGTTGATATCTAATAAAACATAGCAGAGGCGATCTCTTCGCTCCATTGCTATCCTACCCTCACCATTTAATTTATGAACCCACCGATTGAACCCGAAATTGAAAAAGAGATCCAAGATGCCCTTGTGCGTATTGAGAACACGGAAGATGTAAAAATTTTATACGCTTGTGAATCAGGCAGCCGTGCTTGGGGATTCGCTTCGAAAGATAGTGACTACGATGTACGCTTTATCTATGCACGTCGGCCGGAGTGGTATTTAGACATCGATCTTGAACACAAACGTGATGTGATTGAGTTGCCGATTAATGATGATTTAGACGTTAGCGGATGGGACATTCGCAAAGCGTTGCAGCTGTACCGCAAGTCGAACCCGCCGCTGCTAGAATGGTTGGGATCCCCTATCGTTTACCAAGAGAATTTTTCAGTTGCCCAACAAATGCGCGACTTAGCCCCGACCTGTTATTCCCCAATCGCTTGCCAATACCATTATTTCAAGATGGCGAGAGGCAACTACCGTGGGTATTTACAAGGGGATGAGGTCCGCTTAAAAAAGTATCTGTATGTGCTTCGGCCGGTGTTGGGTGTGATCTGGCTAGAGCGAGATATGGGTGTGGTTCCCACCGAGTTTCAAAAGCTGGTTGATGGTGTCGTTGATGATCCTGCCCTAAAACAAACGATCGCCAAGCTGTTAGAAATCAAAATGTCGAGCACCGAAAAAGACGTAGGGCCTCGAATGCCGGTCCTCAATGACTTTTTAGAGACAGAGTTGGGGCGGATGGAAGCCCAAGCCTTTGAACGTAAAATTGGGAATTGCCCGCTTGAAAAGCTGAACCAACTGTATCGAGATGCTTTAACCGAGGTATGGGCTAGTTAAAGACGTGCAGGTTGTTTTTTATGAATAAAATCAAAGTTTTAATCGTAGATGACCAAGCCATTATCGTTGATGGTTTGTCGGTGATGGTCGGGGCACGCGAAAATCTAAAGGTGGTAGGGACGGCGGGTGATGGTTACGAAGCCTTAGAACAGGTCGCCCTACATCAGCCAGATGTGGTCCTGATGGATCTAAAAATGCCTCGTATGAATGGGGTTCAGGCGACCAAAGCGATTAAAGAACAGCACCCAAAAACCCATGTGGTTATTCTAACTACCTATGATGAGGATGACTGGATCATTGACGCGGTGCGGGCCGGTGCAAACGGCTATCTATTAAAAGATGCGGGGCGCGAAGAGATTATTAGCGCCATTGAGGGGAGTGTGGCTGGAGAAAAACCGGTGGATCCGGCCGTAGCCAGCAAGCTGTTTAGCTACGTGCAGTCTGGGGTCCCGGTGCAGTCATCGATTGCCGAAGAACTAACCGAGCGCGAGCTTGCCATCCTAAAATTGATGGCGACCGGGTTAACCAACAAAGGGATCGGGGATCATTTACATTTGGCCGAGGGAACGGTTCGTAATCATGTTACCAATTTGCTGAGCAAGCTAGATGTTGCGGACCGGACGCAAGCGGTTGTTTTTGCCTGGCGGCATGGGCTGGTCCGGCCGGATTAAGGCCACGCGAAACGGGCCTGCAATGCGCAATGGTCTGATCGGTCGGTAAAGCATGTAACTTTCGCCTGTTGGATAGCCACCGTTTTTGAGTAAAAAATATAGTCGATGCGCACCAATGGTTTCGGCAGGAGAATGTTGCGATTGAGCCGATCGTGATAATAGCTAACCTGACTCGGAAACGTAAAGCCTAATCCCCAGCCACCATCACGAAATGCATCACCAAACGCACTGCTTAGCTCTTTGTAGGTATGAGATTGGTCGCTCATATTAAAATCCCCCATGATCAGTACAGGGCCATCAATTGATTTGGCTGTATTCAATACAAAATTTATCTCTTTTGCTTGCCAGTACTCATCTACACCATAGGGGATGCCTAATATCGGATGCATGCTAATTGTTGGCAATGAGAAATGGACCACAAAAATATCAAGCGGTTGATTTTCAACCTCAATTTGGGCATGCAAAATGGTGCGGCCGTTTGTCGGTGGCTTTAACCAATTGATGTTGGTTATCGGGTGCTGACTCAATAAGCCGATGCCCCATCCGTCAGGGTCAAAAACTTGGTGTGGGTACTGACTTTGAAGCTGGAATTGATAGAGATCAATTTGTGATGGGGTTGCTTCCTGTATTGCGATAATTTCAGCCCTTTGCTTCCCAAGCGTATCGGCCAATTGCTCGGCCGGGGTGTGCTTCCAACCGGCGTTAAATGTCATCGTGTGCAACTCGTTGCCCGCCGTTGATTGTGGAAGAAGTGCCTTTTGTGGAAAAATCGGATGGGAAACGATTAAAAGAGACAGCCCTGCAATTAATGCTGCTAGCGTGATGTAGCTTCTTTTCCATATCCAAAACATCACGACAAAGAGTAGGGGGATAAATAGGAAAAACGAGAACGTGGTTGCCAACGCGATCATGGGGTATTCCGCCCGACCGGTTTGATCTAACCCTAAAATTAGAGAGAGGCTACCAAGGTAAAAAAGAGAAAAAAGATTGCCAAATCGCTTCATCTTGCTATTGTGGCTGATTCAACTAGCCTTAGTCGAGCACCCTGGTGCTTGGGGATAGGGGTGTGTTAGATTTGCATTAGTATGAATGTGAAATGTTTCACAAACGGAAGAAATTGCGCTATGTTTTAAATGTGAAATTTTTCACAATAAGGGTTTCTTGACACTGTCAGGAGGAAATCGATGGCTAAAAAACCTAGAGTTGTTATTTTGGGAGCTGGTTTTGGTGGATTATGGGCGGCCCGTAAATTAGCGAGCGCGGACGTTGATGTGCTGATCATCGACAAAAACAATTACCATACGTTTTTGCCCCTACTGTATCAGGTGGCTGCGGCCGAACTTGAACCTGAACGTATCGCGCAGCCGGTGCGATATCTAATTCGGGATCAGGCCAATCTTAATTTTCAGATGGGGGCAATTACGGCGATCAACCCGGCCGAAAAGACGGTAGCGGTGGATGGAGAGTCTGTTGGCTATGATTATTTGATTGTGGCATTGGGCAGTACAACCGCATTTTTCGGTGTACCCGGTGCTGAAGAACATTGTTTTACGCTAAAGTCTATCGATGAAGCGATTGAGATGCGCAATCACATTTTGCGCAAAATAGAAGCGGCCGCCAATGAACCAGACCCTGCTAAACAAAAGCAGATGTTGACCTTTGCGATTGTGGGTGGTGGGGCAACCGGTGTTGAGTATGCGGGCGCATTGGCCGAACTCATTTATCAGCCACTCGAGCGCGATTATCCTCGCCTGAGCTTAAATAAATTGGCCCGTGTGATTTTGATCGAAGCGGGATCGCAGCTGTTGAATGGTATCGACAACGGCAGCTATACGGCCGAGCGGTTAACAAAAATCGGGGTCGATGTGCGCTTAAATACGAAAGTTGAATCTGTGGAGGCGGGGCGAATCAACCTTGCAGATGGTGAGCAGATTTTAACCGACACAGCCGTATGGGCGGCCGGGATTCAAGGGCAGCCGGTCGTAAAATCTGCCGGTGTAGGGCTAACCCGGGGCAGTCAATTTGAGGTGCTGGAAACGCTCCAAAGCCAAGATTACCCTGAAATGTTTGTCGTGGGTGATCTCATCCGCTTTATGCAAGATGGGAAACCGTTGATTAACACTGCACAGGTTGCGATGCAGAGCGGTGAGGTTGCGGCCGAGAATGTCATGGCGATGATCAACTCAAAGCCATTAGAAAGTTTTCGGTATTATGACAAAGGGATGATGGCGACGATCGGCCGGAATGCGGCTGTTGCTAACATCGGGGGACGACACTTTACCGGATTTTTCGCCTGGTTGATCTGGCTTTTTATCCATCTGTTCTTTTTAATCGGGTTCAGAAATCGGCTGGGTGTTTTAACCAATTGGGCTTGGAATTACTTGTTTTATGAACGAGTTGTGCGGTTAATTATGCCGCTCGATTCTTCGAAGGAATAGGTGTTAATCGGCCTATAGGTAGATGTGTGGTAATTATTCAGCACCCCAACTATTTTCTCCAGATTGGCCCAGTTTTCAGCTTGTTTTTCCGCAAAACATAGATCCTTTTGTCAAACTGGACCAAACTGCTGAACAATAACGATGTTTGAGATTTAACAATTTGAGAGGGTAGAACGATGAAGTTGAAAGAGGCCAAACGTGATGTGTTGCAGAGCGCTATTTTGGTTGAATATAATCGGCCGTTTTTACTGCTGCTTTGCCTGTCTGGAACTGCGATTACGGCCGAAGTCTATGCTTCACTTGTATTAAGGGATTGGCTAAACGGGTTATCAATCGGTGATTTATCGGTGCGATCGCTGGCGTTCGGTTTTCTGGTCCCGGTTATGTATGTTTCATCATGGTTATTAAACGCCCTGTTTTTTAGAAGAGATATTGATACCCGTTTTCGAGTTTATCAATATGCCTTTAACCGTTTTGTTCAGACCAGTATTACCGGCCAGTTGGACTTGCTAAGCCGGTCAAAACCGGGCCAGCTGATGCAAGACATTCGCAATGCGAGCCAGGCGGTCGCCAATATTTACAATATGCTGGCCTTTTACGGCTTTCGGTTTATCGTTGTGCTGCTTAGTACCATCATTCTGCTCGGCCGGATTGTGTGGTGGGCACCCATTGTTGTGTTTTGTATCAGCATCGGCTTTATGATTTTAAGCTATCGACAACACTCGATATGCCTTGAACAATCGAAAGCACATGTTGCTGATCAAGGGGTGACTTCAGGCAATTTAGTTGAGTTTTTTGAACGTATTCGGATTATCAAAACGTTTAAGCAAGAGCATGATGCGTTCAAATTGGTTGAGGCTGATATTGAACAAGAGGGGGTCAGTCGGCGGGGGCTACGCAGCGGTTTTTTACGCTTAAACGTGATTCAGATCGCCTACAAAGCGACAATCATGTTTGTGATTTTAGCGATTGGTATTTTCAGTTTTTCTACTGGGGCAATTCAGCTAGGGGCATTGGCGATGCTGATTACGTTTAGCATGACGCTGTCGAGCGTAATTGAAGATTTAACGACGCGACTGTACGAGCTGTTCAGCGATTACACAAAGTATAAGCAGGTGTCTGAAAATTTAGAACAGAACAAGTTGGATCAGACGGGAGCGATTGTTGACCTGACTGAGCAGGCAGCAAAAAAGATTCAAATTAACGATTTAACGTTATTCGCTGGTTCGAAGATGATTTTAGATCGGGTGGATTTAGAGCTTCCGGCCAACAAGGCGATCGCTATTATGGGGCCATCTGGCTGTGGTAAAACTTCTTTGGCTGAATGTATTTTAGGGTTAAGGTTGTTTCAGGGGTTGATTACACTGTCATCTTCTGATCAAAATCGGCCGCTTAAAATTGTCGAAGTCGAGCAAAACCCGATTCATATCGGTGACACCTTATGGGATTGGCTGACTTTTGGTAACCCAAATGCAACGTCGACATTGGTTCAGCAGGCGATTGAGGCGGCGCATCTGGAAGAGATTATCGAAGAAAACGGAATTAAAGCGGCCAAACTCAAAAAAGGATTAACTTTAAGTGGTTTGTCGGGCGGGCAGCGACAGAGGGCAGCGATTGCTCGGGCTATTATAGCTGAGCCAGACTATATTATTTTAGATGAGCCGACATCTGCCCTAGACACGCTAACTGCGGGATTGGTTTTAACCGGGATCTTATCTTTAAAGATCGGTGCTTTAGTGATCACCCATCAACAAAAAAACCTGCATCTGTTTGATGAGATCTATCGATATAACGGGCAAACGTTTGTTAAGGGGTAGGGCACCATTACCCTCAAGAACAAGCTGTAACTGGCGTAAATTTTTTCTTTAGCTGGTTAGGGATGAAATAAAAAAGACCCGATTGACCTCACCAATTTAGAGGTGACGTCAATCGGGTCTGAATTTTGTCTGCGGAACGCAACCGAACAATTGTTACGAATCTATTCGCGCTTCTACTCAACGGAAGATTAAATGGCACCTGCCATTTAATCTTCCGTCTTTAGCCTTTAACATTTATTGTCCTGATTCAATAAATGGGGCGACGATCTGAATGTAGAAGGTGAAGTCGACCTGTGATGGTGTGCGGAACGTTGGTGTTCCTAGTCTCAAGAACTCTGGATCATGGAAGACATACTCGAATGCGACTGAGCCTGAAATCGCATAGACGCCAGGTTTTGCCCCGCTGAAGCGTTGGCAAGATCCTGCTGAACTGTCACAGGTGATCGCCCGGCCGCCGGGTGATTCGAAGTTCAGCTGAATGAGATCGTCTGCTGGCCAAGCATATAGATTAGCCAAACCGCCGTTCCCATAACGGCCATAGCCGGACCAAACATCATATGGGGCCACACAGTAACCCCCTAGATCATCAATCCATTTCTGGCAGTTGTTTGCATCTGCATCTGCGTAGCGACCGGTGCCATCTGGGGCTAGTGCGATCACAATCGGTGCGGTCAACAGGTTGGCTTCAGAAAGGTCAGGCGTATAGCTATCCGCAAGTTGATTTTGCAATTGAATCGAGTCAAATTGATAGCTCTTGACCAGAATGTTGCCGATGATCTCGTCCGTTGAGTCGCTACAGCCTTCTGATCCAGGATTGCTTAAACAGAAGTCTGTGTACAAGATCGGGTAGCCGGTCGTTTCAAAGCCCGCTGCCAATTGGATAGGGACATTGAGCGGATTTGCGATAACTGAATTTGGCATAAAGTCCTTATCCGATTGCCCTGAGAAGTCTAGTGCGTCACTGAACTTGGCGTACAAGAACGGTGTCTCGATGTATTGACTATCTTCGGGGGTTTCCCATTGCTTATCAACTTCGACTTCGTAATCCTGTGCATCATTATCTGGGTTTCCATCTAATTCTTCATGGGCCACTGTGACGGAGCCATCCACAACGGACGGACTATATGTTCCTGCAACGCGGCCGGTGAAGGTCAGCACCTGCTCTTCGAAACCGATCCCCATACCATATTTGGTACAGGTTGCGTCACCCGCATCATAGGTACAGGTCCAATCCTCAGTTTCTGTGAGTGTTACTTCACTGAGCTCTGCCGGATAGCTAAATGTAACTGTCATTTGGCGTGACGGGTTTGGCCCATTGTTTTTCACAAACACATCGATCGAGATCCGATCTGATAGCTCGATTACAGGGGATGGATCTGGGACCACCCGAACGGCTAAGTCGGTCTGACAATCGATAAAGATCGGGTAATCTTCGGTCTCGCCAAATACCATGTCGCCAGAGGCTGCATATATTTGGGTCCCCGTTAAGCGGAAGCGGCCGTAAGTATCCCCACAAACAGCGTCGATAGGGGAGTTAAAGCCGATATCGGTCGCGATTTCTGGAACACTGCTCTTACCTACTGTTTGAGACATAACCGCTTCGTACGAGTCAAACTCTCCATTGCCGTTAAAGTCGATCCACCCATCTAAATAAGCGGTGTCGTATGTTGGGTTATAGTGAGTCACATCGATCTCGTAGTTTCTATCGAGATAGAACGTCGCGGGTACATTGGATTCAGCATCTGTGAAGGTGATCGCAGTTTCATCATCAGAGCCTGTGTTGTCATCAGCAACTGCGCCAACTTGCCCGGTAAACGGTGATTCTGTGTCAGGTTGGCTTCCGCGAATACCAAGCCATAGCGAATCATATGGTAGTTGGCTAAAGCTGAAGCTTTGTCCATAAGAGTCAGGTGCATCACCATAGTCTCGATCTGGATAAATCAACCCGGCATCAACATTAGATACTCGAGATTCATTAATAAGATCGGTTTTCTTGGTGAATGGATCGACATCGCTGTCATACTTGTCGTCACCGACATCTTTTAACGTATGGATGGCTGTGCCATCTTCTGGTCGTTCGAATACGAGATAGTAGCCAGAAATGAAGTCGGTGATTCCAGAAATATCCATGCGATATGTTCCATCGTCACCAGTTTGGACCTGGCTAACAAACTCATCTTTATGGTTAAATAAGCGGACGGTTATTCCACTGACCGGGCTTTCACCACTGTCTTGTACACCGTCTTGATCCGTATCGTTCCATACTTTACCTTCGGCTACGAATGGACATGGTTGGACAACACCGTCGATAATTTCTTCAGTAATTGCTGAGAAATCAAAGTCGGCCGACGTATAGTACATTCTTGGCCCAGCGCCCGATCCATCGGGGTCAAACGCATTGGCTGATACGGTCCCATTATAGCTACCACCTGTAGAGGCGATCGCAGCCGCGTCGCTTGCATTGTCGGTTGACTGCACTCGGACCAATGAGATACGCCAGTTCCGGTTTTTATAATAGGTGTAAATGTCCCAAGGGTTGGTCGGGCCATTTCCGTCGTTCATCTGTGAGTCGCCTGGTGCGTTCCAAACCGCATCTGTGAAGATGATGATGTGGCCTGCATCGCCAGGATTATGGCTCATTTCAGAGGTTGCGCTCACGTTATAGCTGCTGTTTGAAGCGTTCACCCCATCTAGAAGCAGGGAGAGTTCTTCCATTGCGCCGGCCATGTTGTCCATGTAATAGCCGCTGTAGGTGCCACGACCAAAGACACGGTTAGGCTTTGAAATCGGATTGCGCGAGAAGTCTCGTTCAATCGAAATATGTCGGCCGAATGTTGCATAGTCGTTGCCAGTAACCGGTGGTCCACCAAAGTGGGCAACCGCAACGCGAGAAGTTGAGTTCGATTGCAATACCCGGTCGCCGATGTTTTCAATGGCCGAGCTAAAAGAGGCGAATTCAGAATCGGAGATACTGCCAGAGTTATCGACAACAAATAGAACGTTCACATCAAAGTCGTCTGCACAAGCAAGTGAGTCTGGTGGTACGTCCCTATAATCGACGTCGCCACCTGAGTTAACGTCTAAATCAACGTCGCGCAAGATAGATGCGGGGGTGTTAACAAGGCCATCAGGATCTTGGTAGCTGGCTTGGATTAGATCTCCTATGCCATCCCCAATATCATCAGCACCTAGAGCCAACCCCGATTCAAATGCATCTGGAATATTGTCATTATCACTATCTAGGTCTAAAAAGTCTGGAAGACTATCGTCGTCTGTATTTACCAAAGGTGCGAAAGTACCACCAAATAATTGAGAGGTTCTATCATTGCCATCAAAGGTATCGATGGCACCATCACCGTCAGAGTCATTGTCACTGACATCGCCGTCATACCGGACTTCCGTTGGGTAGGATAGGGTTGTCTTGGCTTCAACGCTGTCAGGAATACTGTCATTGTCACTATCAAGGTCGAGGAAGTTCGGCCGACCATCAAGATCTAGATTTGCTGGACTTGTCCCGACCGATCTTAATGGTTCTGCACTAGAAATATCGCGGTCGAAAATATCTTGCAGACCGTCATTGTCTCGGTCTGAGTTTGCTCCTGCTAGGGCTGTAGAACCTTCTGCATCTGAGACATGCCCATCACGATTGAAATCTGCATTAACTTGAGCTGCCGATGCGCCACTTTCTTCTAAGTCGCTGATGCCATCGTTGTCACTATCAAGATCAAGATGATCACTGATACCGTCCCCATCAACATCACCTTCTAAATTCCCTTCATAGGTGAGTTGATCGAAGGCTAGAAACGAGTCACTGCCCGGTTGCCCATCGATTGAACGCGGGACAATTAAAAGACGATCATATCTTGCCTCAGCTTCGAACGAAATTGTATATTCTCTCCATTCAGTCGTGTTATTGATCAATGGTGATGAACCGAGTAGATCGACATCAGCCAGTGCTTCAATTGCTGCACTGTCGCGTTGGGTTGTTCCGTTTAGAGTCGGATTACTTCCTTTGCGAATCCCGAAAATATCAAAGTAACCAGGGTTGTTGTATGGATATCCGGGCCCTAAGTTCATTTGATAAGCTTGGAAACTGACATTGTAGTTGCCACGGCCAAGAATCTCTTTATCCGCAGACAAGTCAATCTTTACCACCTCTTGAGGAGTGCGCCCATTGCTATGAAGGCCGGTATACCCGCCTCCATCTGGAGCAGTGAGATACGCTCTTCCCCTGACAACAGGAGGATTCCCTGCGATATAGCCCGATGTTCCGGCCGAATTTGATAGTTGGGTTGAGCCGGTTGGGAACGCGCGTGAAAAGGAATCATAGCCAATTGCGCTAGAATCAACTGGGTTATCAAAATTTTCAATCATCAGCCGTGCAAAGCCGGAGTTTTCTTCAATGTCTAAAATACCATCATTATCGTCGTCGATATCTTCGAAGTCTAAAATTTTATCCCCATCGGTATCCAAATCTACCGCATCTCGATAATCAACGTCTCTGATCAGCGGCTCTGCATCCGATGCATTACTACGGTTTACATCCCGGTCATGGTCACCCAGTGTGTCACGCAATGCTGCTTTTTGAATCCCATCAGTGGGTGACCAGGTATCCCCTTGATCATCAATGTCATCAAAGCGATTTTGCAATCCGTCTACATCATTATCATTTGTATTGGCTCCATCTGTATCCCCACCATTTTCTTCAATGTCTGGGTAATCGTCGTCATCAGAGTTCCGGTCATAATAGTCTGGATCTTCATCGCCGTCCGTATCGACCGGGGTTAAGCCTCGATTGGCCCCAAAGACTTCATAAGCATCGTCTAGCCCATCTCGGTCACTGTCATTGCCAGTTGGCGGGATATATGAAGCTGTTGTTTGGGCTTCAAAGTTGTCTGGAATCCCGTCATCATCACGGTCAATGTCTACATGGTCGATAATGCCATCATCATCAAAGTCAACATCGATAAGTGGGGCATCGATTTCGATGCGGAATCCACCAGGGCCACCGACATTGGTTAAGCGGATTTCAATATTATCGCCAGCTTTAAGATCATAGGTAACAACTTGAGAAGAGGGTAAACTCGGAAACCAGCCGATGATTTCATCAACTATCACCCCATTGACATATAATTCGGCATGGTCGTCAAAGTAGTCTCCGGCGCGGCCGATCGTAATCGTGCCGTCCTTATTTACTTTCCGTATAAAGAACATTTGCCAAGCGCCAGCTGCAACACTTGTATTAAGACCTCCAGATACAATATCGGCTTTTGAATCAGCGGTTAGCGAATCAAATGGATTATGCCAGGTTGGAATTCTTGTATCGTTAAAAGACAAGGGTTCCGCTCCAACATCTACAAAAGCTTCCTCAACTAAAGTCGGTTCACCGTAGGTTAGCCTTCTTGAATGGTTCTGGCGATCTCTACCACGAGCGTTTTTGACACCGAAATATCCTTGATATAGCTCTACTTTCCATTGCTGAACGGGTATAATATCGTCTTCAATGCCATCGGCTATTTGAATGTCAGGAAAATCATCTACACCGATTTCCACGATGTCTGTAACACCGTCATCGTCGTCGTCAATGTCAATTAAATCAGGGATACCGTCTTTGTCTGTATCTACCGCATTGGCATCACGATAATCAACATCCCGTTCCATCGGCTGAGCGTCGCTTCCATCCCGATTGGCCACGTCACGGTCAGAGTCACCCAGCATCGCCCGTAGAGCAGATTTAACAATATTGTCGGCAGGGGACCATGATAATCGATCAGTATCATCAACATCGTCAAAACGATTTTGTAGCCCGTCATTATCTAAGTCGCCGGTATCAAATCCGTTTGCGTCTCCACCATTTTCATTGATATCTGCTGCGCCATCATTGTCTGAATCAGAATCGATAATGTCGACAAAGCCATCACTGTCGGTATCAACCGGTTGTATCCCGTTGAGACTTCCATTGTCGTAAGCATCATCCAGCCCGTCCCTATCGGTATCACGGCCGGAGGGTGCAATGTAATTCGCGGTTGATTGGGCTTCAATGTTGTCAGGAATACCGTCGTTATCACTGTCGATATCTAGTGAATCAAGGATTCCATCATCGTCACTATCCCGGTCGCACGAGAAAAACTCGATCGAGTCAAGGAAGTTCCCTACGCTGATACCACCGGCTGCCGACACCGCTTCGTAACGGAAGCGTGTCATTGTTTGTCCCCTAGGTACGGTGTACCCGCCTTCATAGACGCGCCAACCACTTGTACCGGTCGAGAAAGTGCCGATTGTTTCATAAGGGCCACCTGGGGCACCGATCTGTAACCGAATTGTGTCGGTGCCTGCTCGGCCGCGATGCGCAAAAGACCAGACCATAAATGCGCGTGGCGTGGTGGGAATATCTTGATACAACGCTGCGTTTTGAGTCGCGTTAATTTCAGCATGCTGCCCGCCTGAATGGGAGGGCACACGGTTGAAGCCTGACCCCCAGATTTCGATCAGGTTATCTGAGGCTGTCGTATCCCAACCCGGAACAGACCCCGCATTGTATTGCCCATACCAAGTCCGTGGGGTTTCAAACCCACCATTTTGAAAAACAACATTGTTGGGGTCCCCACATTCATCGACGTCGCGAATCCCGTCATTGTCATCATCAAGGTCATCAAAATCTCGAATCCCATCTTTATCAGTATCAAGGTTTCGCTGAAACGGATCACTTTGTGCCGTATGGCTAACTGGATCTTGTCCATCTACAGATAGATCAGGCATATCCGAAGATAATTCAACTAAGTTTGGTTCCAAATCACGGTCGATTAGATCGCGATCTGCATAGGCGGCACTTGGACTGTGTGCGAACTGACTGGCGGCCACCGCCAATAGGAAAATGAAAAAGGAAGGAATTTTTTTATGTAACATATGATTTTTTGAGCACATGGCGTTGATGGGTACAGTGGCCCTAAAGAGATTAGGGATTGTTACTCATGCACAGGTTTAGATTTAGATTTTTCTTGCGGAGAGGCTTTGCATAGTCCGCCCGCGCACATTTATGCTAGGCAGTGTAACTTACGGGAATTCTGGCGAAGAAGATCAGAACATAGTCCATCGGTCCTTGCTTAGGACTATTTCAGTACTTAAAAAAGATGGGACAAAAGGGATGAGAAAATAGATTTGTTTCTACCTAAATGAAAACTTTGAAAAAGGGTAAATTCAACGATACTATAATTGCACGTGCGCTTGTAACGAATCATTAGAGTCTTTAAACGATGGTTTTCGGACAAACAAAAAGAGAGAAGATATGACCCCAGCAGAAATCAAACCGGACATTACTTTTGCAGATTTTGAAAAGCTAGACATCCGTGTGGGCACAATTACGGCCGTAGATGATGTAGAAAAATCTGACAAGCTGCTCAAGCTAACAGTAGATTTTGGCGATCACATACGCCAGATTCTGGCCGGGATGAAAAAAGAGCGGGACGATCCTCAAGAGATTATGGGGAAACAGTCTCTGTTTGTGGTCAACATGCCTGCACGCAAAATGGCGGGCGAGCTGTCTCAGGGGATGCTGTTTGATATCGGGTATGCGGATGGGGTGTTGCCAGCGTTGGCGA
>JAHDEB010000232.1 GCA_020629055.1 Chloroflexota bacterium | reverse complement strand
TTGGTACCACTTTGTGGGGATGGCTTTGGTGTTTAGTGGGATGCTGCTTTTTAACAGAAAGGTGGCGGAGTAATTCTGTTGCGTGATACGTGGTGCGTAGAGCGTCTTTGACGCACCACGTATCACGGTTTTGAAAGTCAGGTTTAGTGGCTAAATAATTTAAAATTATGAAACGAGAGATACAACCAGGAAAAGTCCGTGCGCTACGAGCGACGGCAAACGACGAAGGAATTTTTACGATTTTGGCGGCCGATCATCGAGATTCGATGAAGGTGATGCTAAACCCAGACGATTTAAATGCGGTTCCGGCCGATGTCGTCACCGATTTGAAATTAGCGATTACGCGCGAGATCGTCCCCTTGGCCTCTGGAACATTGCTAGACCCCGTTTACGGTGGTCCGCAGGCGATTATGACCGGCGCGTTGCCTCGTGGTTTAGGCTGGATTAGTTCAATCGAGGATCAAGGGTATTTGGGTGATCCGTATAAGCCGCAGACCCCGATGCTTAACGGTTGGGGAATTGAAAAAGCGAAGCGATTGGGGGCTACCGGTGTCAAAATCCTAATGAAATATCATCCCGATTCAGGCGAAGTGGCGGAGAAACAGCGTGAGTTGGTGGCTGGGGTTTTGGCTGAAGGGGCACGGTATGAATTGCCACTGTTTTTAGAACCGATCTGCTATCCGCTAGACCCAGAAATGCCTTACAGTAGTCCTGAGTTTGCGGCGCTGCGGCGCGACATCGTTGTACGGACGGCTAAAACCTTCTCTGATTTAGGCGCTGACATTTTGAAGATGGAATTCCCCATCGATGCCACGTTTAATGATGATGAGGGTGAATGGGCCGATGCATGTGCGGAATTAAACGAGGCAACTGATGTCCCTTGGGCGTTACTTTCGGCCGGGGTGACGCATGAGGTTTTCCGGCGTCAGCTGCAGGTCGGGTGTGAGAATGGCTGTTCAGGCTTTTTGGCCGGTCGTTCGGTATGGCGTGAGGCGGTTGCTTTGCAGGGTGAAGCTCGGATTGCGTTTTTGCAAACGGACGGCCGATCTCGATTCCAAGAGCTGGTCAATATCGCGACGACTTACGGGACCCCATGGACCGATCATTATGCGTTGCCCTCGATTGATGACAAGTGGTATTTATCCTATTAAATGAATAGGCCTGGCCTAGTCAGAATAATTCAGGCAAATTTAAACCCCATCAAGCACTTTATGATCCGCTTGATGGGGCTTTTTTGGCTAAAAGCTAGTTGTTCGGTTCGACAAACGGTGCAATGAGTTGAATATAGAAGCTGATTTCATGATCTCGGTCTGTCCATACGGTGTCGGTGCCTAAGCGCTGCTCAATCGGATCATGAAAGATCACTTGGTAAGAGACAAAGCCTTCAACGAGAAAGATGTTTGGGCGTGCATTTTCAACATAAATACAGTCCCCATTGCTATTCGCACAATCTATCGGTCGGCCGCCTGAAGTTTGGAAGACGATCGGGGTTAAACCGGCTTCGCCCCAATCATAATTGGCACGGTCGGCCGCCGAAAGCGCCAAACTGTTAAGCTCTGCTTGTTTGGCCATACACTGCCCGCCAAAGATATTAATCCATTCCTGACAGTCTGCGTAAGGTGCTTCAGCGTAGCGGGCTTGTGGATTATTTGACCCATCCCTTGAAACAAATGTTGTAACGGAAGAAGTCAATAAATTCGCTAGCGAGGGGGTTGTTTCAAAGGTGCCACTTGATGACCGGCCCAGTTCCCTCACGCTCTCGGTGGTGTGTGATTGAACAGCAATCGTGCCGATAATAAAGTCTGTGCTTTCATTACAGCCTGTATAGCTCGGATCGTTGTTGCACCATCTGGTTCTTAAAATCGGATCATCGATCGGGTCAATGCCAGCCCCATACAGTAACGGTACTTGGATCGGGTTCGCGACTCTTTCTCCTACCTGCAAATCGCGGTTATTGGTGCTACCGCTTGAAAATGATAAGACATCGGAAAATTGTGTATGGATGAATGGGGCTATATTTTCAGTTCCGTACCACTCTTTTAGAACATTGATGTTGTAATCTACATGATTGTTATCTGGCGTCATGTCTCCACCTATATGGTCGATCTCCGCAAATCCGGTGACCGCATCGGGAGAAAAGGTGCCGGGAATGCGACCCGTGAAGTTAATGATTTGTTCGCTTGCGCCGACCGGCATGCCGAGACTGGTACATTCTGCAATCATCGTGTCTTCGTCAACATCACATAGCCAAGATCCAATTGATGAATAGGCAACATCATCCATGTCGATTGGCAGCTGGATTGTAGCTGTCATTTGCCGGGCCGACTGTGGCCCATTATTTTTGATGATAGTTCTAACTGTGATGTCATGGGAAAGCTCCCATTCGCCACTATAGGTTCGGGATGATGGATCAAGAGCAATATCGTTTACACCTGGTGCATTTGGCTCAAACTCCATGCTTACTTCAAGATCGGTGCGACAATCGATTGTGATCGCATGGTCTTCCGTTTCACCCCACCCGCCATATTCTGTTGGTGATCCGAACGATTCATGAGAAAAGCGGAAGCGAGCATATGTTCGGCCGCATGCGGCCGTATCTGGCACCACAAAAGGTTGATTGCTTAAAGTTATCGCATCTTCCCCAAACACATTGTTGACAACCCGGTTCTGAATCAGTTCATAGAAATCAAACTGGCCATTCCCATCAAAGTCAATCCAAACATTCAGAAACCCTTGGTCAAAGCGCTCATTGTAGACATCAACGTTAAAGCTATAAGCGCCAGAAATCGTTCCCATGCCTGGGGGGCTTTGAGGGTAGAAGACGAAGCCAGTATCGTAAGAGGGGTCTTCAGACCCGTTCCAGGTAACCCCTTCTTCGTCATCTAGGCTTCCGGTATTGGTCAAGTCATCCGCAAGTGCATTGGTGCCTAAGACTAAGGGGTTTTCATCTTGGTCTGGTCTTTGATTCGCGGTTCCAATCCAAATATCTACTGAACTCGCAATTGAATTTAGGGCCTGACCATAAGACGCGGGCGCATCACCACGATCAAAATCAGGGTTAAACTCGCGATAGTCTACATCTCCAATTGTTTCCGCATTATTGTCTTCGTCAGCAAGATCTCGTGATGGAATATCGACAATGCCGTTGTTATCTCGATAATTGTCAGTCGGATTTACCCGATCATCAAGCCCATCAGAAAAAATATCCGCCCCATTTAAAGTTAAACCGCTTTCCCATTCATCTAGAATAAAGTCATTGTCACTGTCTAAGTCAAGATAATCGGGTGTATTATCACTGTCAGTGTCTTCTGGTGCAGGGAAGGTGCCACCGAAGCGGGCATCTGTTAAATCATCTCTGTCAAAAACAGCGATGACCCCATCGGCGTCCCTATCATCATTCCTAACATCCCCATCATTTCCATAAAGCGATCCGAAGTCTTTTGTTGGTTTCCCTTCAATTACGTCAGGTATTCCGTCAGAATCACTGTCTAGGTCAACATAGTTGGGGAAAATATCTCTATCATTATTGGCTGGTATGGTTCCGATTGAGGTGAGATAGTTGGTATCAGTTATATCCCGATCGAAAATATCCATTAAACCATCACCATCAGCATCGGCCGTTCTCCCGGTCGCAATTTCCGCTTCTATCGGGCTTACTGTGCCGTCCCGATTGATATCGGCCGCGATTTGAAAAGCACTTGCTCCACTTTCTACAAGGTCAGAAATACCATCATTGTCACTGTCTAGGTCACATGCATCAGGGATACTGTCATTGTCTGTGTCACGTGTTGGGAAAAATGGTGGAAACCGTTCATCTGACATCATGAAACATGGGACAACACCCCCTGGATAATAAAATAATACCTGCAAATTATACTGTTCTACAGGGCTTCCCGGAGCGATGTAGATACCCCCGTGGCAACTTTGACCAAAAGCGTATGAGGCGGAAGTCCAGCCGTAGCTGGTGTTAAATTCATGAGAGGTAACATCGCTTGGTCCTGGGTTAGCGCTTGAGACGCCTCCATGAAATAGCCCTTCAAATGTGCCGCCTAAATTTTGATACCAAGGTGAACCGAAAATCGAATAGCACCCTGCTTGTAAAACCAGCCCTGGTTTTGTGCCATCCGCACTTTCTTTGATCATCGCAGCGGTGATTTCTCGTGCTGCTCCGCCACCATTGCGAAACACATGCCAATCATAATCGCCACCGGCAATCATAACATTGCCAGGATCGATTGCGGCTTCCCATGTCGGGCGTGACGATACCGCTTGATTGAAAGCAGCGGCCCCACCAATGCCAGAGCAGTCGTCATTACCAATCCATAGAACGTCAAAGGTTTGAAAATCCTCAATAGACATTGCGGCCCAATCACCTGCAGGAATCATTTGAACACAAATACCGTTGCTTATCGAATGGACAGAGCTGGCCCCAATCATTCCATTGGAAAGAGATCCTCCGTACAAGGCCAAATCAATTTGACCTGCAGGGCAATTGTTTGTTGCACTTGTTCCTAAATGATTGCGACTGCTTAATCCATTAGCACGGCCTGTTTTTTGATCAAAATTTAGGGCGACTATCTCTATGTCGATATTTTCTTCTCGATCAATGATGCCGTCATTGTCATCATCAATATCGACAGTATCGGGAACACCGTCACCGTCTTTGTCTTCCGGGTTAGTTGTAGGTGGTATCCACAACTCTCGATATGCAACTTCAGTATTGTCTCCAGCTTCATTTAGAAGCATGGTTTGAGGGTCATCAATTCGGCCATTTGGGTCTGCATATGTTGGGTTGGCAGGTCCGCCCGATTCTATAATTAAGCCATGTTCTTCAAAGTCAGATTTAGAATCATTGTCGCTGTCATCGTCTAAATAATCGGGGTAATTATCACCATCAGTGTTTTGTGGTTCATTAAAGGATCCTCCAAAAACCCCGTTCTGGTCGTCGTAAATCCCGATGATTCCATCATTGTCAGAATCATCATCGGTCACATTGTTATCGGTTGGGAATGTTGCAGAATAGCTGACTGTTTGTTGGGCTTCGATTGAATCAGGAATCCCATCATTATCGCTGTCTAAGTCAAGGAAGTCTCGCAAGCTGTCACCGTCACTGTTTACTGGGTTTGTACCGGCCGATGGGGCTGCATTGACATCGTTTTCATCCGCATCGAAAATATCCATCAAACCGTCAACGTCTCGGTCAGCGGTACCTCCATTAATAATTGCGGTTTCTAAAGTTGAGACATGACCATCATTGTTACTGTCAGCTGAAATATTTATCGCAGCGGCACCACTTTCGACTAAGTCACTGATCCCGTCGTTGTCGCTGTCTAAATCGCACATATTTGGAACAGAATCTCCATCTGTATCTTCAAACATTGCCCCTTCATTTATGTCTAAAATTCCATCATTATCATTGTCGATATCGATGCTGTCTAAAAGACTGTCCCCATCTGTGTCAACATTGGTCGGGCCGCATTCTGCTGCAGCGGGTGGTGGGGTTGGGGTTGGGTCTGGTGGCTCAGGTGAAGCGGTTGGGCAGGAGGCTCCATCATTAGATCGTGTGTTTTCAGATGGTCCATAATAAACGGCCGATGGGGATGAAGAATCATAGCTTAAAATTTCATACATACCCCCTGAGTTACTGGTTACAAAAAGCCGGTTTGTTTCAAGGACATAAGCTGCTCCAAACCCCCCGGTAGGTAGCCCTGGGACACTGATTTTTGTGACAATTGCTGGATTCACTGTGGCATCTATACGTACAAAACCATCTATTCCGGCCCCATAAAGATTTCCCCCAATGTATCCGAAGTCTACAACGTTGGTTGATTCAGACAGTGGTTGTTCTTCGACATCGCCGGTCGCAAGATCTGTTTTGTAAATACCCGAGTTGCTAGCTATCCATAGCTCTCCATTAACAACATCACCAATCACAGAGCTGGGTGTCCAACTATTTGGGGTGATATGTTTGAAAACATCCCCGTTTGCGTCGATTTTGATTATATCTTTAAATCCTACTGATTCTCCATTTACATCAACTGTGTTTTGACGAGCCTGTGCGTATAAGAAATTGTCCTCAACGTTGTATCCCATCGCATTGATACGATCAAATCCTGAATAATCACCTATGGGGGAATAGATGCCGGTAGCATAATTCAGCTTGTTAAGCTGCCCGGAAATGACTTGGTACAAACTGCCATCACAAACCAATGGCGTTGGGGTTTCCATCAGATTGTTTTTTGCAGAAGTGGGAGAAGGATTTATTCCAGTGAATGAAACAAGAATAATCGATACAAGGATAAATGAAATGTGGACATTTTTTGATGTCATAGGGTCACCGCAGCTTTAAGCTAGAGTCTAATCTATAAATGAATGGGATAAAATCGACTTTTAAGGAAACAGCATTTAAAAAATCAAGTAATTTTAAAAAGGAATGAAGGCTTACCGTTATGGAGAATAACTCCCAGACGATCAGTTTTAGCGCTTTTATTCGGTGAAAGTGGGTGCGGTTGGTACTAATATTTGCAGGCTAGGGCTGACCTCAATTTTTGAAGGAGATAAGGCTCTCGTATTCTTGAGTTTTTTGAATTTTCTAAAAGGGTGCAGCCTCGGAAAATATTTTAGGAATTATCGTCAACCTGCGGCTGTTTGGTGCGGCCCCGCTGCTTGATCGATTGACGTAATTGTTTCCACAATGGCTCAATTCGTTCTACATCGGCCGCAGATACATCTTTGTCGTCATAGCGAGCTTGCAAGAAACCGGCCGTTACCGCGTCGATTGCCGCCCCTGCTTGTGGCAAATGTTCTTTTAGCTCAGCCGCATACTCCAAGGGGGTTTCATTGTCATCTCGTGCCAGCTCCCCACGTTCGGCCCGTTGCACTGTCGATAAATAAAAGTAGCGCAGCTTTTGTCGCGGAGACAGGCTGTTGAGCCGAATAAATCGCCATGGCTGGTTTTGATCCGGCTCAATTTCGTCGCGCACAAGGCGCGTAATAACAGCGTCCCGAATATCAGCAGCCTGATCAACAACACCGCGCCAAAATGAAGCCCACCAATTTTGAAGGACGCTCCAAATTTTGCGCCAATTTGGCATTGGAATGCGGATGCCTCGATCTCTTAGAAAAAATACAACCGCTAATATGGTGACCACGATCGCAGCGATCCAAAACAACGTACCGATAACGGGCACGCCGGGCTCGCCGGCCGCGAGCGGGGGTGGTGGTTCTGGGGGTGTAATCGGTGGGACTGAAATTTCTTCCGGGCCGATCGGCTCGAATTCTCTGTCTGGAAATAACAGCGCGAATAAGCCGAAGAATAGGCTGATCAGAAATATGACCGCCTGAAATAAAAGACGAATGGTTGTTTCTAAGATCCGGCCGATCAGTGTGGTAGAGCCTAACGGTAAAAAGGCTGCAATCGCCCCCACAACGGCTAATATCCAACCGGTCTGGCGAGCCCAACCATGCTCTATCGCCACCGTCTTTTTGGCACTGCTATACAGCCATCGGGAATTAAGCAGCGCCAGCCGGGCTTGGCTGAGAAGTGCGAGCCCGGCCCCGAAATAGACGAGTAGTGCGGAGAGCATTCCTGGCGGAAACGGGAGCCGTCGAATGTTGCGCCAATTGTTATCCGCAAGGTCAGCGATTTCTAAAGTGGATAGCGCGGCAAAGGTTGCAATCAAAACACCCCCCCAAAGAAAATTGCGGCCGTACTGTTCAAATGCGTTGCTGCGAAACGAAGTGTTCGGTCGTTCTACCGTCGGCCGATCCCGCACAGGTGTGTTGTAAAAGCGAATTTCAGAAGGCTCGAGTGCCAACGTTTGGAACCCTTCAGACATGCTGAGCGCCCATCCCCAGCCGATTAAAACGATGATGAGCGAACCGAAAAAATAAGGGTCTGAGAACAGGAGTCCCGGTTCACGTAAATATGCCTCTAAATTGCTAAACTGTGGCCATGAATTGGTAATCGCCCAAGTAAAAAGCCGCAGCCCCACCGTGATGAGCAGCACTTCGGCCGCACGATAAAGCGTTTTGTTGAGCAGTCGCTGGTCCGGCCGGGCGAGCCAGATGGCGGTGAAGACCCCTTCGAGTGTTGCCAGAAAGGTCGGGATCAGAATCCAGCGCCACTGAAATTGACCGACACCGATATCGATCAGGGAAAAGAGAGCCCCCAGCAGAGCGGTGACCATAAGACTAATGAGAACCGGTTGGATGAAATAGCGAGAAAATCGATTTTCCTGCGTCATCTCCTCAGAGGATTCTATATCGTCAACAGGTTCGATATCGGTATCTGCTGTCGGTGTCTCGATGTTTGATAGCTGATCGGTCATTTATGCGAATTCTTTTTCTAACGCGGCCGGATTGGCAACCTCAACCGCGGTGAACCCCAATTGGCGGGCACGATCTTTTACTAGATGAAAGTTGGTAGACTTTTCTACTTGAATCAGCACCGGATTGATGCCGCGCCGGACCCAATGGTGCAGGGTCTGACACAGAGCAGCATCGGCTTTTGGGGTTATCACGAGCGTTGTGCCACCCCAGCCCAACGGAAGAGGTTTAGCATGTAGCCAGTTGTTAAATGGGACGATGCCGGCCGATTCGATCCGAGCCAGCCGCTCTAAAATTTTCATCAAATGGCCGCGGCCGTTATTGGGGGGCAAGCTGTACAGCGGGGTAAGGTCATCCGCGTTTTGAGTGACCAGTCGGCCGGTGACCGTATCAAATTCGGCCGGAGCGCTCGAATCGGTTGTTTGTAACGGGTCAATGCCGTTCGATGCCAAGCCGACCGGCTGCCGTTTGCGATGCAAATGGGCCGCGAGTGATGCGGCTAACTCAATCGCCCATTCAACCGTTGTAATCCGGTCCCAACGCTCGTAATCCTCTTCAAATAAATTTAGAACGATCATGGTTTCTAAATAGATGGCCGGTTGCAGCGTTTTTACCATTAACCCTTGGGTATGGGCGCTTACTTTCCAGTTGATTTGCCGCATCGAATCGCCGCTACGAAAGTCACGGACGCCGGTCGGCCGAGCAGGGTCTTCAAAGAGTCGTTGATTGCTGATTATGGTGCCAAAAGGCAAACGAGAAGCGATTTTTAAACGTTCTATCGGGGTGATTTTCGGGTAAATGGTTAGATATTCGGCCGGTAAATTAACCACCTGATC
>JAHDEB010000231.1 GCA_020629055.1 Chloroflexota bacterium | reverse complement strand
TCACCCCTTTGTATAGGATACCATGCGCCACTTTAACCAATCAGTTACTTACGCCGCATGGTATTAGGGCATGATTTGTCTTAGCGTTTCAATATGCTCGACACCCAAACCGCAGCAGCTGCCGATGACACTTACACCGCGTGCTAGCCAGCGCTTGCTCGAGGCAGCATAATCGTCAGGATGAATGACCCCATCATAGGTCCAACTGTTGGGAATATAGTGGCCCGAATGCGCATATACCCCAATAGGGCCTGTCCAATGCGCCTGAGCAACGTCTAAGCAGGCATCAATAAGCGGTTCTTGCGTATGCATGATGCTAATCAGCGGGATATCATACCCTTCTAAAGCTTTAATCCCATCGGCCAGCGTTCCCCCGTACAGCAGCTGAATTCCCCCATCATCATCCTCTTTGCAGCTAAACCCAACCCAAACGGGCAAGCCGGTCCGCTGTGATTCTTCAATTTGAATGATCATTTTGGGGATGTCTGACATCATTTCTAACATAATTAAATCGGCACCGGCTTCTTGCATGATGACAGCTTGGTCACGGGTATTTGACCGTAACACTTCAAGGGATGGCTCACTCTTCCACCACCAGTGAGAAATTCCTCCAGCAACTAAAACATCATCTTTCCCCGCATTACCCCTCGCTTCAACCGCCAATTGGACCCCTAGCCTGTTCAGTAGATCATATTCAGCCTCCCAACCGGCATCTTCGAGAACAGCACGGCCGGTTGCAAACGTATTCGAGATCACAATCTCTGACCCAAGCTCAATGTAATCCGCATGAATTTGGCGCAGCAGGTCAGGGTCAGTTTTAGCCCCCCCTGCATTCCATGCATGTTCAACAGGTGCAACACCCCGCCTATCTACCTCAGTTCCAGTTGCCCCATCGATTAATATTTTTTCACCGTTCCCGATGCGGGACATTAACTTATCATATCGATTCATTTCCCTAATTCCTCCAACAATAGAATAATCGGCAAATTTTACCTTAGCCACTATAAAAAGGTTACAATCAGCCGCCTATGTCCCACACCCCAACTCTACAGGCACCCTCGAACTATCGCTGGATCATGATCACCTTATCTGCCCTTACAGCGATTTGTGCCCTAGCGATCCCAACAATCTCTCTATCGGTTTTATTTGCAGACATTTCCGCTGAATTAGATATGAGCCTTGTACAAATCGGAATGGTATGGGGGATCGGCTCATTTACAGGGATGTTTGTGGGGCTCCTCGGTGGCGTTCTAGGGGACCGATTTGGGGTGCGTCAAATCTTAGTCGTCGCGTTAATCGGGATCGGGTTGTTAGGTGCCGCACGCGGCTTCGCGGTAAACTTTTCAACCTTTATTGCCGCCAGCTTTTTCATGGGTGTCTTCGCCCCGCTCATCGGTGTCAACCTTCACAATGTTGCGGCCAAATGGTTCCCGGCCGAGCAGCTTGGATTAGCCAACGGCATCCTTTCATCCGCTTTTGCAGGTGGTTTCTTAATTGGGGCATATTTTGCAGCCAGCTCTTTTGCCCCGGCCGTAGGCGGTTGGCGCCAATTGATTTTTGTATACGGTGGGGTCTCACTAATCTTAGCACTTGCGTGGTGGCTGCTGCATCCGGCTCAAACCGAAAACAAAGACCAGCCTCCGGCCGATCGTCTACCGATTCTTGAAGGGTTATTCAAAGTACTGCAAATTCGCACCGTTTGGCTCGTAGGTCTCGGCAAAATCGGTATTTGGGGCTGTATGCGCGGCTTTACCGGTTACCTCCCCCTCTATCTACGCAACGTCGGCTGGCAGCCAGAACAGGCCGACCTTGCCCTGTCTACCTTCTTTATTGTTAGCCTACTCGGTGCGATCCCTATTCCCATGCTGTCAGACCGGCTGGGCATTCGTAGGCCGTTTCTGATCCTAACCGCATTCACAATGGGAGGAGGGGTCTTGCTATTAGGGTTTACGACAACCGGATTGGTCTTTTTCGGCATCATGCTCGCCGGTGTCTTGTTCGATGCATTTATGGGGCTTTCGATCACAATTGTCAGTGAGATCAAAGAGTTAGGTGGTGCCCTCGTTGGTACTGCGATAGGTGCCATTTTCTTTCTTGCCGACATCGGTGGCACAATCGCTCCCCCGTTGGGCAATGCCTTAGCAGAAATTTCGGCCGAGCTCCCCTTCTTTTTATGGGGCGGAATGGCTCTGCTTGGTAGCATCGCGTTCTACTTAATTCCCCAACCAGAGCAGCAATAAATTCACCTCAGTCCAAAAACCAGGAACCAGCCTTAAGCATTAATCGACCGTTTCGGCTGGCTGAGAATCAAAAAGGTCTCGTAGAATTCTGTTAGCTTATGAAAAGTCGCTTCCCACAATTCTTCGGCATTCACTTCAGATACCCCTGTCTCAATATGGGTGTCATTGTGCATCCAAACCGCATCGGCACGTAGGGTAGCTAGCCGATAAGATTCTTCGTCTGGGATCGGTGAAAGGGCGGCAAGCATAGCGGCATCATGTTTTGAATACCCCTCGTATTCCCGACGGTGATGACACGTCCAACGGCCGAAGTCATGCATGGCAATTGCTTCAGCATCCGCCTCTAGCCCTAATAAAGAAATCAATAGTTGATAATGTTTCACCAACCCATGCTTCACTTTATCCCAATACATTTCTGAGAATTCTGCCATCTCGCCGCCGCCATCTTCGGCCGTCTCAGCGATATCGTGCCACCATACCGCGCTAATCCACGGTTCGAGTATCTCAAACGCCTGTTTGTGTGAAATCGGGTAAATCTCAGCATACAGCTTAGCCATCGCGTTCATAAGGCTATTGGGCAATTTTTTGTCATGCAGCTTCCACGTATTCAACTCTAAACGAGTCAGATAAAGTGCATCTAATTTGATTTTTTCTAATGTAGCTTGGTCTAAATCGGAATAAACCGCACCCGCGATTGAATTTCCACTATCAATAACCGGGTTTAATGATTGATTTGAATCCATTTTTCCTCTTAATTGTGTGTTTCTATAATTTTGCATCTGCCAACAGACTCCAAGCCCCTGCAGTGTAAAACCATCCAGCTTTAAGATTTCCTCTGATAGGCTATTCGCCATTCACTCATATGTTTTTGAGGGCAAACTGTCCATTAATCAGCACGTAGTCTTCATAGCAGCTAACCAGTACCAAGTAACTATCTAAACACATTTTTAGTCAAGGGACCTTGGTCCTATGACCCCCCTAGATGAACTCAGTAACGTATTGATATCGGCTTAATCTAAAAATTTTTTAATAAAAGTAAGAATTAAAGGTCCCCACAAGAGCCCCTATCGGTGTTTTTCGAATCTCAACAAAAAAAGGATAGGCACAGAATGCCTACCCTTTTTCAACAATAAAACTTATTGATTTCGCCAGAACTAATCCCGACGATCACCTGAATATAATCTGGCTCGAATCTTGTCACGCAACGCAACAAGCTCTGGGTAATCATAGAAAAACTGAACCTTTTGATCCTTAATTAAATTACCAGAAGGCCGATCATTTATTACGAAATGGGTCCATGACTCAGCGATATCTTCGCCCGGATTGGTCGCTGCATAATCAGAAACAAAGCGATCTTCGTATTGTTCATAAAACTCGTAAATTTCATCTGGGTCTTGACTCTCAGGCAGCTCACTATAAATATCGGCCCAAAATTCGTCGAAAAATGCATTGATATAAGACGATTGGTTGGCACAGCCCTCACCGGTAAAAAAGCGAGGACATGCATCAAAAGCAGCCTCATAAGCCGCATCATCACTGTTAGCTTCTTTATCAAATGGAACCTGCTGGTTGTTTAACGTCAGCACATGACCATATTCATGGATTAGGGTATATCGCTGTTCTTTCTTATTTTCAGCATCAACCGCATCCATAACGATCCGCCATTCTGTCTCAGCACCCTGAACCGGCTCGACGTAAGCCATCGTGTTTTCTTCCCCATCTGTAAAGATGCCATATTGGGTAATCTGTTTGCGATTTTCGGCCGGAATGATGTTCGCAAACTCATTCCACATCTTCTGATGGCTGGCGCTATCTGCCAAAATGTCATCCTCTATGTCTGAAAGTGGCTCACCCTCTACAGGGTCAACCGGCCGATCTCCTTTTATGTCATAAGTAACCAACACATTGACATCTTCTGGAATCCCAAAAACGATATCCCCTAGCTCGGCTAAAAAGTCGCCAAAAAAGCCGAGCAACCCAGGATCTTCTGCGCAAGTCCCTTCCAGTTCACAAGTTAAATAGCATGTGCGCTCTTCTTCTACATAGGTTTCATCTTCATAGCAGTCAGAGGGCTCTAATTCAAACGCCTCTGGGGGCAAGCAGCCGCTTAATATCACATTAAACACAAAAAGGGCCAAACACCCGATTTTCAGGAATTGTTTCATTCATACTCCGATTTGATTTTAATTTTCCAGCTACCTCGAGTAAATAATTATAAAAACAGCTGTTTTGCTGGGCCGTAGATAGTTGGTACTGGGTTATTACACAAGTTTGACACACCGCGTTATGGCTTGATACAAGTTTGACACACCCTTTCACCAACTTTTACCCACCCATCATTTAACATTGTATTCATAGGCAATTAACCATTGCCCTTGACCAATTTAATAACTACAACGTACGACAGCTGCGCACTTGTGCCCTCTGTCGTATTTTTTTTCAAGGAATAAAAGTTATGAACGATTACGCACTAGCTCGTTTGCTTCATAGTGAATACCAAAACAACTATTCAAGCCCAGAGATGAACGAAAATGTTCAGTTCACACGTGGGATCAAATTTGTCTCAGTTATCGCAGGATTGCCTCTGGCCATCTACTTTATTTCAGCAGTATTGAACTAAACAACAAGCGTAGCCCAGCTACGAGGAAAAGATTATGTCACACCCATCAATCATGAAATACTATCGTAGTGATGTAGAAAGAAACGCTCAAGGATCAGCTCTACCATTGGTTTGGAGCCTGATTATCGGCGGAACAGTTCTATTCACAGCGATTGAATATTTATTCTAAGCACAGACTAAAAACAAACTAAAAGCCGTTGGTCAAAAGCCAGCGGCTTTTTTTATGCCTATCCCCCAGCAACATGGGTAAATACAGAGAGCTCATCCCCATCACTTAAAAGCCGATCTGCAGATAATTCGTGCTCATTATTCACTGCCCACAGCACATCTTCCCATTCAATATCAACTTTCGCTAAAATATCCTTTACAACCACACCCTCGGGGAGCTCATATTCAGTTCGGCCGCGCATTTCTCTCGGCAGCTTATCCCGTAAAGGGCCATACAATTTTAAGATCACTTTCATACTGATTTTCCCAGCTAACCGTTAATAAAGTTCAGCATCCATGTTGCTAGTTCGGCCGTACTTCTCGGCTGGTCCAAAGTCTTTCGGGCCGCTGCAATCGTATCGGCCGGGATGCGATCTGTGCGAGCATTCATCAGGGCCTCTGAAAAGGCGGGGAGAAACTCAGGATGCCCCTGAATACCCAGCATATTTTCTCCGACCTTAAACATGCCAACATTACAAAAATCGCTACCAGCTAGCAGTTTGCCATCAGGCGGCATCTCCACAACTTGATCTTGGCAGCTCATCAGAACTTCAAACTGTTTTAGGGGTGGGTTTAACCAAGCTTCTTGTTCATACACCTCGAAGGATTTGACCCCAATCCCCCACCCTTTTGGTGAGCGGACCACTTTGCCCCCTAAAGCATGCGCCATCATCTGATGCCCAAAACAAACGCCAACCAGCTTACTTCCGGCCGAATATAACGTTTGAAAATAACGAGCTAATTCTTTAACCCACTCAGTGTCATCATACACAGATGCACTTGAGCCGGTGACTAAAAATCCATCAAAATCTGAAGGGTCATCTGGGTATTCCCCATCAACAACTTCAAACGTCGTTAGATTGACTTCAAATTGGGGAGCATGGGCAAATAATCGGCCGAAAACAACGTCATATCCCCCCCCCGTAATCGGATAATAACTTTCAGGAATTGATCCACAGCTTAAAACGGCTAAATTCATCCTGAAATTATAAACCCGAGCAGCCTCAATAGCACACCCCTAAAACAAAAAAGGCCTGCACCAATGGTACAGACCTTTTTAAAATTAAACTGGGACCAGTTCCGATGACTTAGAACATTCCGACGATCTGGCCGGTTTCCATATCGATATCGATATCGTAATACGCAGGGCGGGTTGGATACCCAGGCATCGTGCTCATCGTACCCAACAACGGGTAGAGGAAGCCGGAACCGACAGATGCACGAATCTCACGAATCGGCACGGTGAAGCCGGTTGGCCACCCTTTTAGTTCAGGATCATGGCTGATTGAAAGATGGGTCTTCGCCATACACATCGGCAAGCCACCAAAGCCGTTCGCTTCATAGCTAGCGATTTGCTCTTCCGCTTTTTCAGAGTATTCAACACCATCAGCGTTATACATTTCTTTGCAGATGATTTCGATTTTCTCTTTAATCGGCAGATCAAGGTCATACAAGAACTTGAAGTCGCTTTCCATTTCACAAGCTTTAACAACCGCTTCCGCCAAATTTGCAGCACCTAAGCCACCCAGCGCCCAATGGTCTGACATCACTGAGTCGACCGCACCCGCTTCAATGGCCGCTTTACGGATCATTTCAACTTCGTTGTCGGTGTCGGTGTGGAATTTGTTAATGGCTACGACGACAGGTACGCCATACATGCGTGCATTTTTAATATGCGCACGTAAATTGCTTAGACCTTCTTCAAGCAGTTCCAAATTCTCTTCGGTGTATGCCCGATCAAGCGGTTTACCTGGAGTCACTTTGGGGCCACCACCATGGGTTTTAAGCGCACGAACTGTGGCAACAAGAACCACCGCATTTGGCACAAGGCCAGAGTAACGACATTTAATGTTGAAGAACTTCTCCATACCGATGTCCGCACCAAAGCCAGCTTCAGTCACGACATAACCATCTTCGCCAACCAATTTAAGGGCGATTTGGTCAGCCACAATTGAGCTGTTGCCGTGTGCGATGTTGGCAAATGGACCCGCATGAATCAATGCTGGTGTTCCTTCAAGCGTCTGCATCATCGTTGGTTTAAGAGCATCTTTCATCAAAACGGTCAACGCGCCTGCACAGCCGATATCTTCGGCCGTTACCGGGACACCGGCCCGGCTCATACCGATGACCATGCGGCCCAAACGTTCGCGCATATCTGGCAAACTGGTCGCCAGAGCCAAAATCGCCATGATTTCAGAAGCAACGGTAATATCAACACCGGTTTTCCGTGTTTTACCTTTTTCCTTTGGACCCTGACCGATCGTAATTTCACGCATCATCCGGTCATTACAGTCAACCACACGGCGCCATGTAATGGTGTCTGGATCGATGTCTAAACGGGCGAAGCTAGCCGCTTCTTCAGCGGTTAATTCAGCTGGATCAGTTTTATCGATGCCCAATTTTTTCAGACGACGTAGCATCGAAGGTGAGAAAGAACGCACCCCTTTCTTTGCTGGTGTCAAACGGCGATAAAGTGCTTCATCGCTTTGGGTTGATTCATGATACAAACGTGTATCGATGGCGGCCGCCAAAACGTTATTCGCAATCGAAATCGCATGAATGTCACCTGTTCCATGAAGATTAAACTCTTCCATCGGAATCACTTGGCTGTAACCACCGCCGGCCGCACCACCTTTAATCGAGAAGGTTGGACCCATTGACGGTTGGCGAATGCAGGTCATTACTTTTTTATCTAAATGAGCCCCCAATGCTTGGCTAAGGCCAACTGTGGTTGTGGTTTTACCTTCACCCAACGGCGTCGGGGTAATTGCGGTAACCACAATGTAGTTTCCATTTTTCTGGTCTTTTAAACGATCGCGAACGTCAAGACTAACTTTCGCTTTGGTCCAACCATACATTTCAAGCTCTTCGTCTTTAATGCCTGCCTCGCGTGCGATTTCAAGAATCGGTAATGGGGTTGCGGCTTGGGCAATATCGATGTCACTAGGAACATCTTTTAACATGTTTTCAAGTTTATGTGCCATATTTGGCCTCCTGGGAAACGCGTAATAATTTCAAATTGATCCCCGTGCTTGAGGATCTGAACTTTGAACTAAATAATCTGCGGAACTAATCTTCCGCTTCAAATTGCTTATAAATTTTGGCTAGATGACTCAGGTGATCACTATCATGATTAAGCACCACTTCAACCAACCGTTCGGCCGTCATTTGGCCATATACATCATGCTTCACCGACAGCCCGATTTGATTTGGACCCAACATCTTGAGCCGTTCCACCAATTTCCGCCGCCGTTCTTTCCAAAGCACAATCGATTCCGTCAACTCAGGTCGTCCGAGCTCTGACTCACTGTTCCAATATTGAGAATAGGTTTGATCACGCCCCATCAACATCCCGTCTAGCTGCAATAGGTACGATTCCTGTTCTACCTTAGCTAAATGTGCACCAATTAAGCGAAATGACCATTCAGACGGTTTTGGCCGCCAATCCTGATAAGGGGCTACATCATACAATTGGTCACAAATCTTTTCATGTGTACCAATCAGCTGATTTAAGGCGTACTCAAAATCAACCATAATCTAACAACGCTAGCTCGAATCGGTAACAGTGCCATGCAATGCATATTGGCCTTCACCAGCATCAAAAGATTTCATAATTTCATTGAGATGATTTTCATGCTCTTTGTCATGATCTAAGGCCAATTGCAAAACATCAACCGCCTTAATTTCACCAAAATGCTCGTGAGTTGCTTTTAAATTAAGCTGAATAGAATCGAGTCTGCGCAGCGTCATCACAACTTCGTTGCGCCGCTCGCGCCATGTGCTAATCGAATCTTGGATGTCGTAAGAGCTAAAATCCCAACCGGTATTTAGATAGTATGAGTAATGAGGTTTTTCACCCGCAGAAATCTCTAAGACACGGCGCAAATGGCAGTCGAGCTCGACTTGGGCCATATGTGCTGCGATATATCGAAAAGACCATTCATCAGGGTGGGGCTGCCAATCTTGGTGATTTGCGATAGCAAAAAAGATGGCGCAAATACGATCTTGGCTCGCTTGTAAAGCGGCAAATTGCGGCTCTAAATCGATTGGTTCTGTCGTTGCGCCCTCATCCTTCTCACTCATATTTTCCTTTCCTAGATCAGGCCGATTCTTTAT